>SLPR01000305.1 GCA_007131895.1 Bacteroidales bacterium
CATAAAACACCCCGGTGTGTGATTGTGATATCCACCGGGGTGTTTCTTTATTGCATCGACCGAATCAATTATTTTTTGGTCTGGTCGTTGGATTTATTTTTACCCTGACCTGATTGAGACTTGGTGATGTTGTCTCTCATGGAGGTGTCGGCTTTAATATTTTCCATTCTGTAATAATCCATGATGCCGAGGTTTCCGCTGCGGAAGGATTCTGAGATGGCTTTGGGAATCTCTGCTTCTGCTTCGATAACTTTAGCGCGGGCTTCCTGAGCCTTGGCTTTCATTTCCTGCTCCACAGCAACTGCCATGGCTCTTCTTTCTTCGGCTTTTGCCTGGGCAATGTTTTTGTCGGCATTGGCCTGGTCAATCTGCAGCATGGCACCAATGTTTTTACCCACATCAATGTCAGCAATATCAATAGAGAGTATTTCGTAGGCAGTACCGGAGTCCAGACCTTTTGAAAGTACTACTTTAGAAATGCTGTCAGGGTTTTCCAGTACTTGTTTGTGGTTGGTGGCCGAACCAATGGAAGTAACAATACCTTCCCCTACACGGGCAAGGATGGTTTCTTCACCGGCACCCCCCACCAGTTGTTTGATGTTGGCTCTGAGTGTAACCCTTGCTTTGGCAATAAGCTGGATACCATCTTTGGCAACGGCAGCTACGGGAGGCGTGTTAATTACTTTGGGTTTAACCGACATCTGAACCGCTTCCAGTACATCACGACCGGCAAGGTCTATGGCGGTTGCTGTTTTGAAATCCAGGTTGATGTTGGCTTTGTCGGCACTGATAAGGGCGTTTACAACCGCTTTCACCCGTCCACCTGCCAGGAAGTGGGCCTCAAGGTCGTCTCTGTGGAGCTGCAGACCTGCTTTGGTAGCAGAAATAAGGTTGTTTACAATAACTGCCGGTGGGATTTTTCTCCAGCGCATCAGCACCAGTTGCAAGAGGCTGATTCTTACACCCGAAACAAGGGCCGAGAACCACAACCCAACAGGGATAAAATAAAAAATAATCCATAGCCCTAAAATACTGACTACCGCAATGGCAATGATAATTCCAATTTGAGTTTCCATTTTTTATTATGATTTTGATTTAACAATGATTTTATTTCCTTCAACTTTGGTTACAACAATGGGTGTATTCTGGTTTAACAGGTTATCCTTGGATGTTACCTCATAATATTCATCATTTATAAGGGCTTTACCCATGGGGTTTAGTCTTGTAATGGCCATTCCTTCGTCACCGGGTTTTACTTTATCAATCTCAACGGTATTTACTTTTCCGCCCACTTCGGTGCCAAGCATGGCTTTTTTCCAGGTATTGCTTTTCAGTGCTATGGTAATCCCTCCAATGGTAAAAATGAGGGTTCCTGCCAGGGCATAAGTTCCTGCTGCCGGGCCAAACTCGCTGTAAACAGAATAAACGCCAAATGCCATCATGGCTAAACCCACGAAACCAACAACGGTGGTGCCGGGTACAACCAGCATCTCTAACAAAAGAAAAATAAGACCTATAACAATAATTGTCAATATAACCAACCAGCTCATACTGTATTTGTTTAGTGTAAATCTTCAAAAAAATGTCGTTCGTATCGTTCTGTCAATGCATTTCACCCAATGCACAAGCTCGTTTTAAAATAATTAATGATGTGCCGTACCTTTTGCACATCATTCTATGGTGGCAGTTATTCCTCTGTTGAGTATTTCCCTGTACATGGGCTCCAGGGTGCTGTATTCGCCCGAACGCACAGCACATTTGCCTTTGTGATGTATAATCAGGGTGCATTGTTCTGCCTGCTCGGGTTTGTGATTGCAAACATCTATGAGCGTACTTATAACAAAGTCAAAGGTATTAAAATCATCATTATGTACAACAAGATCATAAAACTTTGTACTGAGAGTTTCTTCTCCGGAAGAGGGTGTTGTTTTTTCTCTGGTCATATTAACAAGAGTTTTGTGGGTTCAAAAAATAAATCCTTTCCCATTTAGCTTTCCTGTTGTTTTACCTCGTCAGCAAGTCCTCTTTTTTTGAAAAGCAGCTTGTTTTCTTCTCCCTTAAGCAAACGCTTGATGTTCTTGATATGGGTAAATGGCACAAATACTGCTACTGCAAAAGCAAAAATGATTTCTGACAACAGTGTACTTTGCAATACAAAAATAACCACAAATGGAAAAGCAATGGCAGCACTCATGGAACCCAGTGAAACATAGCGGGTGGGAAGGAAAAAAGCAAGAAATACAACCAGGCAAATCAAAACTGCCAAAGGAAACATAGCAATGGCGATGCCCACAAGGGTTGCAATACCTTTTCCTCCTCTGAAACTGGCAAAAACCGGAAAAACATGACCCAGGAGAGCCATGGTTCCCAGCATAAGCTTATAAATAATCAAATGATTTTCGTTGGTGAATGAAACAACAAATAAAGTGCTCAGGGAAACAGCAAGAAAACCTTTCAGAGCATCCAGGAGTAAAACTATGGCTCCGGCTCTGTTTCCAAATACCCTCAAAGCATTGGTTGCCCCTGCATTACCGCTTCCGAAGTTGCGCAAATCTATCTTGTAAAAAATCTTGCCAAACCATACTGAAGTAGGAATAGACCCCAGCAGGTAGGCAACCAGTAATGCAATAATTTCGTATTTGTCCAGACTCATTTTTAAGGTTTTGGTTAACGCTGAATAATGGATTCAGCAGTTTTAATTAAATTTTACGGCGGGCTTTTATTCCCGATCCATCATTCTCATACTTCTTACAAAATCAAAAGGTCTTCGATCTGATGACAGCATAAATGCAAATGGTTCTTCACCTCGCTCTACGTCCATTCTTCTTCTCCTTGGGTTAACATCCCTGATCATATTATTAAACTCATTATTAGAGGCAATGGTTTGCATGATACCCTGGGAATAAGTAAAAAAGAACCAGTCCTTGCCGATGCCTTCATCAGCAAAACTGCTGGGAACAAGCACCATGTTGAACACATCTCCACCCCTGGCTTTTCTCAGCTCAAGAAAGCCATCTACATAAAGGTTCATGGGGAATCGCTCCATGTTTCCAATACCAATAGGTTCGGTAGTGTAAAATGTTTGAGCCGTTTGATTCCACTTCATTTTCAGGTCAGCAAAAAAGAAAGTGTGGTTTAATTCAGCAGGGAATCTCCGGAACGCTCCATCGGCAATGAACTCCTCTACAAGTCGTTGAGAGGTTTCAGCGTTGGTTACTTTCTCGAGATAACTTGTGTATTTAAAACGATTGATGTTGAGGGGTTCGGTATGTTCGGATTCATTGAGGTACTTCTCAACCATGGCCAGTGCCGGGTTGAGGAAGTAGAAGTTAACTCCCATGACAATATCAAGGTCAACCTCGTTTTCAGACAGGTTGTGGGTTATTCTGCCAAATGAGTTGGCTTTAAACTGCCCCAGGCTGTTACTGAGCAAAATGTCTCCATGACCATTCACCATACACGTATTGGGGTTAATGGTAATAATATTGTCGGGCAGTGAGGGTTTATGCAGTTTCTCGGCTGAACTGATCTGGTACTGTCTCAAATCCCTGTCATATGTAAGAAATCCTGTTGCAGAGATCAGTTGCAAATCGGAATAATGTTTCTGCCGGTCAAATACGGCCGGATAAATATGAACTGAATCTCCGGAAAGCATCATCGCTGTGTAAATCCTTCCTCCTGCATCATTTCTCAATTCCTCTTCCAGGGGTATAAAAATACTGTCATTTTTAATTTCGGCTTCAAACCTGAACCAGTTGGGGTGATATAGCGGGCAATCTACAAACATCTGGGTGGCACCCTTGTAGAAAAAATTGGGGTTTTCTGCTTTCAAGTCCATATCCCCGTAAAAAGCAAATTGAGGGCTGATGGTGAAATCCTGGTCCTTTTCGATTTTTGCTTTGGCAAAGGTTGTTCTGTATGCCCTGTCTACACCAATAGACTCAAAATAAACAGGCTGAAGGTTGCCATCCAAATCTGCGTAGTCATACATTCCCGATCCGCCATAACTCCATTTGGAGGTGATATTGATGCCAGCATCATAAAATCGGTGTAGTTGAGTTTTTGTGTTGGCAATAACAAGCGCATTTTCCAGTTTTTTAAACTCTGCCCTTGCCAGTACCTGTACTTTCTCTTCGTCAGGATAGATGGCGGCGTCAGCCACCTTAATAATTTTCACCTCACTGGCATCTATGATGTTTTCTTCCAGATTGTAATGAATTCGACCGGCATGAAAGCCAAGACCATCCTGGGCGGTATGGGTTGAAATCAGTTCATGATCTGAAAAATCGTAATTTATCCAGTCTTCAGGGGCCAGGGTTCCCAGGTTTGCTATCTCCGCTCTCAGTTGGCTGTTCAGAACTAAAGTTCCTGCATTCATATCCCAATCCATGTTATAACCAAATGCATTGAAACGGTTCAGTTCGAAATCCAGTTTTGATTCATTTTCAATGTTCTGTAATTGTGCAGTCCGGTCATTTATGTTTACATAGGAATTATAGTTGGAAGCTTTGATTGCCGTGTTTTTGCCATCGGCAGTCATGAGTGTAAGATCGGTATTTTCAGCATCAAACTCTCCCAGTTTAAAATCAAAATTCTGCGAAAGCATCTTACCCCCGAAAAACTCAAGCTCTCCATCACCGGTAAGCCCTTGGGGTGTAAGTGCTATGCCTCCTTTAAGCATGGCCAGACCTCCAAAAATATCGATTGGTTTGGTGGTGTGTCGCAGGTTCATATTGTCCTGATGCGGCAGGTAAAGCATATTTACATCCCGTGCCTTTACTTCAGGATATTCCACAGGCCCCTCCTGAGCCACAAGGTTAAACGTGTTTACATCGGCCCTGGCAGAGTCGGGGAACATAATCATCCTGTTGGCATGTACCGTGGCGTTGAGATAGTTGAGTTCACCATCGGCTCTCAGTCCCTCATAACTCATGTCGATAGGGCCTTTGTATACCGCCTTGTCGTCGTAAATGGTGTATCCTTCTTCAGGGGTTTGCGTGTTAAAACCCAGGGAGTAGTCAGGCTGCACGGTCAGGTAATCATAAAAGTCAGGGAAAATACCTGTTGAAATAAATACTCCGTCAAATGCAATGTTGTCTGTGGTAGCATTGTCGAGGCTATCAATGGAAAAGGGAATCAGTTTGAAGAATACATGTTCGCGATTGTACACCCCATCCTGCACAATATCTCTGTCGTAATAAACGA
>SLPR01000215.1 GCA_007131895.1 Bacteroidales bacterium
CAAATATAATATTTTTTGTTATATCCCGGACGTATTTTTTGTGAAATGAACTCCCTTTTAACATTCAGCAAATGATTAATCCAATCACCTGAAAGGATGTTCAAAAAGGTTACAATGTTAAATCAGACCCCTGTTCGACACTAATTGCTAATTAGTCGAATGATTAAATCAATGCATTGGCGTGAAACATAGGTGCGAAAAATTCCTGACCCGAAAATTACTACATTTTCCGTATTTTTACACTCTCAAAATTCATTAAAACCCTGAGATAACCATGGTCAATAACCAATGGTTTGATTACTTTTAAGTGTCAACTAACTCAATAGTACTATTATTCTTTCAAAACTATACACTAGCCTGTCAACAAAGAATTATACATTTCAATCATTATCAACCTAATAATCAATCAACCAAAATGCAGATTAATTCCAACTTAAAAAGCTTACTTATACTATTACTGGTGAAGGTTCTGGCTCTTTCAGCCGGATTCTCCCAGATTGAACACGGAGGCCAACCCCTTGGAAATAATACACAGGGTGGATTAAAGAGTCTTCAATCGTATTCCTTTTCACTCAATCAGGAGCAAAAACAGGAGCTCGAATTTTATCAATACAGGGAAATTTTCCCCGGAGAATCCATGCATGCAGGGTTTGCTGTACCTGCTTATCTGGATCCACTCAGCCAGGGAAGATGGGAAATCTCAGGAGATTCTGTATTTGTCTGGCAAATTGAAATCAATTCCCATGATGCATTGGGACTAGGTGTTATTTTTGAAGAAATCAACCTGTGCGATAATTCAAGAATTTTTATCTACGATCCGGAGATGAAAAATGTTGCGGGAAGCTTTACCCAGGCAAACAACAACGAATTTCAACTTTTATCAACGCGGCTCATTCCCGGTGAAACCATCATTATTGAATACCAGGAAAAGATCATCAATGCTGCCGAAAAGCCCATGATGCATTCAACGTTTGTCATTGGTAGTTTGATCCATGTATGGCAAGGGGCCATTGATCTTTCAGATGCCAAAAACCTGGGCAACTCCGATTGGTGCCAGGTGAATGTAAATTGTCCTGAAGGAGATATGTGGCAGAGACAAAAAAGAGGCGTAGCCCGTATGCTGATGAGAGTTGGAAACGGCTTCTTCTGGTGCAGTGGTTCACTTATTAACACAACCCTTAATGATGGGGAACCCTACTTTCTTACTGCTGCCCACTGCGGAGACAATGCTTCCCCGGCCGACTTAGCTGTCTGGCAGTTTTACTTCAACTTCGAAAGACCCGGCTGCGAAGATTACGGCACACCGAGACACCACGTAATCAATGGGGCTCAGCTTATGGTCAAAGGCCCTCTTCTGGAAGGCTCTGACTTTCAACTGCTATACCTTAATCACGCTCCTCCTCCGCAATGGCAGCCTTACTACAATGGCTGGAGCAGACTGGATTTACCCAGCACTGGAGGAGTAGGCATTCATCATCCGGCAGGTGATGCCAAAAAGATTTCTACCTACACCCAGACTGCCACATCTGCAGGTCCTGTGGTAAGCGGCCAGCAAATGGCCGAAAACTCTACCTGGCGAATTATTTTTGCAGAAACTGAAACCAATCACGGAGTTACCCAGGGAGGCTCCTCAGGATCTCCCATGTTTAATGAAGACGGACTCGTTGTGGGTACTTTAACCGGAGGCTCCTCCAGTTGCAGCAACCCCAGTGGTGCCAACTTTTATGGAAAAATCAGTTACCACTGGGACCAAAGTCCTGACCCTTTCGAGCATCTAAGATACTTCCTCGACCCCATGGGTGAAGAAGTTACAGAAATACCCGGCTTTGACCCTTACTTCGCAAACTATCCGTCACCTGGCTTTGTTTCTGTTTCACAGGATGAACCCGGTGCGGTGACCATTGACTGGTACAAGCCCTTGCAATCACCCAACAACCCCGGATGGCATGCATATTCTCACTCATTTGTTGATTATACATCCCAGGGAATACGAAGAGCTACGGTTTTCGACCCGGCATATTTTGATTTCACCTTCCCTGTGACCATCTCTAAGTTGTCGCATGTGTTTTTTCAAAATCCGGGTGCTCCATGGCCTAACAACGAATACAAGTTTATCATCTATGACCATACCGGCACCAACCTGGTTTATGAATCACCTGTGCTTCAGGCCCAAAGTCTTGTAGAGAAACCCCATGAACTTCCCACTCCCCTGACTTTTGACAAAAAGTTTTATGTAGCAGTAGCCACAGTACATAGCAGCGGCAATCCTTCCTCGGCCTACCAGAAAATTAACCATGGCAATGGTGTTTCTTTCTATGGGGCTCCTGAGAGCTGGACTGTGGCTGGCAACAGCGAAAATCAGTTTGTGTACCTTACTAAGATTTATGTGGATACCAGCATTGCTTCCGAAGATCAAGAGGTCTCCTTCAAAGGGTCTTTTGAGAAAAAACCTTCTTTTGAAAATACCTATACAGAGGATGCTTCCAAATGGAGCCATTCGGTTGTCAGTTACAATATTTTTAAAAACAACCAGCATATTCATACTTTTAATGCACTTGAAGAAGGTCCATTGACCTATGTACATCAGGGAGAGTCTGAAAACCTCTATGATGCTTACCATCTAACGGCTATCTACCCTGAAGGTACAGAATCTTCTCCCTCCAACCGGGCCTACGTATTTAACAGTACTTTCTGCGATGTGACGGTAAGTGAATTGCCCTACCAGGAAGTTTTTGAAACCCATGAGCTGCCTGACTGCTGGGCAACAGAATCTGAGCTGACCGGCTGGCAAAGCGGCCCCGAAATGAATGTTGCAGATACTATTGTCAGCCCGGTAGAAGGCTCCTATTTTGCTTTCGTGGCTCAGGAACAGCAAGATGAGTCACAAAATCACTGGCTGATTACTCCTCCGTTTGATATTACGCAGGCAGAAAAGCCTGCCATGAGTTTTTGGTTCAATGCACCCTATTGGGGTAGCAACAACGGCCTGCTATCTGCTTACATAAGCGTTAACGGAGGGTCTTTCAACAAGTTGTGGGATGCACGTCAGCACCCATATTACAGGAGCTTCAATAGCTACACATGGTTAAAAACTGTGCTGGACCTGTCCGGCTACCAGTCTACGGATGTGAGAATTGCCTTTTTGGTAAGTGGAACCAATGAAACCTTTGCAGCAATTGATAACCTGGAATTGAAAGACATGGCAGATGATTTGGTAAGACTTACCCTTACCATGGAGCCCGAACACCAGGGAGAAGTGTATGGCGGGGGTCATTTTATTCCCGGTCAGAATGTCAATGTAAGAGCCACCGCCAATGCAGGGTATTTCTTTCACTATTGGTTATCAGGGGAAGAAATTGTGAGCAGGCGATGGAACTTTGATTACCTTATGCCTGAAGAAGATGCAACACTCAGAGCTTTCTTCAGCAGAGATTATCCTTCATCTGTTGACAACACAACCCTCGCAGAAGATCTGATCAATATCTTTCCCAACCCCACCAGAGGAACGTTTACCCTGCGCTTTGGAGAAGAAATGAAGAATGTATCCGTTCAGATTCTCTCTGCCAGTGGTCAAATGATAAAAACCATGGCAAATGATATGGCATTACCTGGTTCGGAAATTTCTATGGATTTAAGCCATTATCCTGCCGGATTATACTTCGTAATAGTATCGGGTAACCAGGGGCGCATTGTTAAGCGAGTAAGCTTCAACCCCTGATAAATTACCTGCGGACTTATCAAAAAAAAAACGGTCTTGTTTCTGCAAACATGGCCGTTTTTTTCTTTACATTCAATCATGTTTTATTCCTTAAGAGAACTTGTAAACGCTGCCAGTTTTTTCATATCCTCTACCTGGTCAAAACGAATACCTTCCTGACGGATAAACCCCCTGATTTCAGAACCATATTCGCGGAAGTGGCGGGAGAATTGCCGTCTGTTGGCAAAGGTTACAAAATCGTTATCCTCAATAATTCCCAGTAAGGGTTTACGGGTTACGATGACCTGCATAGGGTTATTGGAAGTGTTCGTGAGCACGATCTGATCCGAGTGGGCGGCACCGGAGGGCAGAGCAGCAGGAACATTCACGTTTTGCGTAGAAGCAGAAGCAGGAGCTTCGCCATAAGCACCGGGTCGGATCTCGTTCATTACATACAACGACTGGTGCTTCACATAAAAGGTAATGTTGGGGTATTCGAGTTTTTCCAGAAACCCAAAATTACTGTCATGAACAATCACCATGTTGTGAACATGAATACTGTCAAAGCGCCGACCTGTTGCCAGAGATTTGTAGTTACCTGTGCCATCGTCAATAATCATCTCATCTGCCAGTAAGCGATAATTTACTCTCATCTGAACAAGCCGATTGTCAGGATAATAGACAGCAGCGGGTTTAAAATCATCAAAAAGTAATACTACCTCTGGATCAGCAAGGTTTTCAATATCAATCTTGGTATCTGAAGACCGAAATGAGGACTGTTTAGTCTGGGCCTGCCCTGCAAAGCCAAACAATAAAAAAACCATACTCAGGATAACAGCTTTTTTCATAGGATTATTTTTTTATATTGATTCGAAAGATAAATTTTGTATGCAAACCAGGAATTCCCTTCCCGGTTTTTCTGGCTTCTTACTTATAAAAATGCAGCAATCAGCCGATAATTTTTGGTGAATCCTCAAGCTATAACGTTCCCAAAAATACTATTATTTTCTGACTATGCTTTTATATTTAACGATGTTGGAACAGGATTTGTCTGGAGAAATCTTCGTTTTCAAGGGTCTTAGCAGGCTGTAAGGCAAAAAAAAAGCTGGCCATGGGGCCAGCTTTTTTTAAAATTATTGTAACGGGATTACTTAATCACGTTAAATTTCTGTGAAGCAACGCCATTAACTGAAATCACCTGCATGATGTAAACACCACGGTTGAATTCGCTAACATTTACAGAAGCAGTATTGTTGTTAACCACCTGGCTCATAACGAGTCTTCCGGTAAGGTCAAAAATACGCACTTCATTGATTTGTGCAGAATTCTCTACATAAAGGGTGTTGCGTACAGGATTTGGGAACAGGTTGAGTCCTGATTCAGCAAGTACATTTTGTACAGACACTTGTAATCCAAAAACATCGTTGAGGGTTACGTCTGCATCAATGGTAGCAGTACGATTTGGTTCGCCGTCCCATTC
>SLPR01000192.1 GCA_007131895.1 Bacteroidales bacterium
AATTATAATTCGCAATAAAGTAAAATAGCAGTATTAACGCATATTTGGCGAGCTGCATCTAACAATTTAAAAAAATCAGACAGATGAAAATTAAAAAAATTTTTATCCTTGCAATGGCCTTTTGGGTCATAACCTTACAGACTCAGGCCCAGCACCGCGGCTTCCGCAGTGGAATCGCCTTGACCACCTTTGCTCAAAGAGGCGACCTGGCCGATAACGACCCACTTTCGGTAGCCTTCACGGCCGGGGTATTCCGTGCCATACCCATCAATCCATCATTAAGCCTGCTACCCGAGCTCAACTACAGCCAGCGGTCGCGCACGGGCGAAAACCTCCTCCCTGGTTTCAATCAGAAAGTTGATTATTCGGTACATTACCTGCAGGTGCCTGTGCAGGTGCAATATGTAAATACAGATATTGTGCGCCGCAGCGGAACGCAACTGCATCTCAATGCCGGACCCTATATGGCCTATGCCCTGAGCGACAAACTCAAACCGGAAAACGGATGCAGCAGCGATTTTAAATCTCTGAAGAAAGACAAAAAGAATGATTTCGGTCTCAGCCTGGGAATGGGTTATCAGCGCCCAATGGGTGCCAACTACCTGCGCCTGGATATGAAGTACGACATGGGACTGGCAGAAGTGGCCAACCAACCTGACGACTTCCGCACCAAAGCCCTCAGTTTCACCCTGGGTTATGCCTTTTAAAATCAACCAACAGTATAACACCTGCCTTGAAAAGGCAGTATATTTGCAAAAACAATGAACCCCAAACCCGACAGTATGCAACGATACCTGAAAGCTTTAAAACCCTTTTTTATCCGAAATGCCATCATTGCCGCTATCGGGTTTGGGATTCTCATATTTATCGATTATATAGTGGAGGGAAGTTTTTTCAGAAACTTCATCCACATGCGCCATGTGTATCCCCTTATTATTGTCGGGTATATCCTTGCCAGCGAAGGGACCTTATGGATCGACAAATGGGTATCGCGCCAATTTGCATCCAAAACCTCACTTCCATACATCACACTTTACAAAATAGGTATAACCCTGGCCTTTTATTTTGTATTGTATCACCTGTTTTATTTCCTCATCACCCCTGAGCCTTTTACCCGCAAAACCCTTGTCACCATATTCATATCCATTGTGTATGTTATCCTTATCGACCTGATTCTCATCATCAGCAGATACAAAGACAAACTACAAAAGGAAAAGGAGGCCAATGCGCGCCTGAAGGAGGAGAAACTCAAATCGGACCTGCATGCCCTGCAGAATCAGCTCAACCCCCATTTTCTCTTTAACAGCCTCAATGTGCTGGTTTCGGAAATTTATGATGATGCCGACAAAGCCGTGAAGTACATTGGGCAGTTGAGCGATATATTCCGGTATGTTTTGCAAAGCAGTGATAGCTTTACCGTGCCTCTGCAAAAAGAACTGGAATTTCTGGAGGCTTACATTTATTTATATAAGGTTCGCTATGGAGATGCCCTGAACATTGAAATTGACGAAAACCTGAAAACAATCCAGGCCGAAATCCCGCCCCTGGTATTACAGATACTGGTTGAAAACTGTCTCAAGCACAACAAGATAATACCTACCGACCCATTGACCATTTTTATAAAACAAGACAATGGCTATATCCTTGTGGAAAACAACCTGTTAAAGAAGAGGGAGACCTTTTCTACCACTACAGGACTGACAAACATACGCAGAAGGTATTCGTTGTTGAAAAATATGGATATATTCGTAGAAGAAACCCCCACCCATTTCCGGGTGAGGGTTCCTGTAATTGATGACAGATAGAACGAACATCCTTAAATTGCCGATGCCATGGAAATGAAGATATTGATAATAGAAGATGAATTGCCGGCCCAAAGGTTGATGGCACGCTTCGTATCTGAGCTGCTGCCCCGGGCACAAATCATGAACGCCCTGGGATCGGTTAAGGAATCGGTGGAATGGCTGCAAAACCATCCCCACCCCGACATTATCTTTATGGATGTTCAGCTTTCTGACGGCTTATGCTTCAACATTCTGGAACAAATCAAACCCGACAGCTTTATCATCTTCACAACGGCCTACGACCAGTATGCCATTCAGGCATTTAAAGCCAATACCATCGACTACCTGCTTAAACCCATTAAAAAGGAGCAGATAGAAGCGGCCATTCAGAAAGTAAATGAGCAATCAAAACTGCACCAGAAGATGCACATCCAGGAGTTCGATGTGCAAAAGCTGCTCAATGTTTTGCAGCAATCTCAGCCTCATTACCGCGAACGCTTCCTGGTGAGCAAAGCCGATGGGTGGTATAAGCTCAACGTGAAGGATATTGCTTTTTTTTACCTTGAAAATAAAGCCACCATGGCAATGGAATTTAAAGAGCAAAAGCACCTGCTCGACCTTAACCTCAACCAGGTTATGGAGAGTCTTGACCCCAAAGAGTTCTTCCGCACCAACCGCCAGACCATCGTCAACATCGATGCCATTCAGAAGGTAGAACCCTGGTTTAACGGCAAGCTGCTGGTAAAAACCAAACCCCGCCACGAGGAGAAAATTACCGTGGTGCGAGAAAAAGCCACCTTGTTCAGGGATTTGTGGCTGAACGGTTAAAGGCTATTTCAACAGTTCCCGCTGTGGGCGCAATGTGGGTGTTGCCATACATATTGGTCCTCAATGCCCAGGATCTGCATTAATTGCATATTAACCGGAAAGCTTTTACTGTATTACCCAATCCTGATTTTGGTAACATTCTTCAAGCGGGGCGATGAATTAAAGGGGGATTTATAAATAGACCCGGGTTGTGAATAGTATTTATTTCAAGGATTTTATAAAAAGCAATTATCAACAAGGACAAAATTTGCATTAGTGACTTAAACTCTGTAATTGTTATTGGGGTTAAATATAAAAAGGAGGCCGTCTAAAAAAGACAGCCTCCTTTTTATGAGGGAAAAATTTATCTAGTAACTCTTTGTTTCAGCAACGGTATTTCCTTTACTGTCTGTTACTGTCAATCTTACCGAGTCCGGGGTACTTCTGGTACGTAATTCAGTTGAACCAGATGCACTGCCTCCGCTCACGTTGATAGTTGCACTATCAAGCACATTATTACCGCTTAAAAGTTCAACTTTAACGCTTGCAAGGTCACCGTCCACATCGGATACAGCCCAGGATATATCAGCTCTGCTCCAGGGACCAGTTGAATAGCTATTTACATTGAAAGTACCAATAACTGGTGGGTTGTCACCTACTTCACCGCCTCCATTATCTGTTACGGTTATGGAGCTTGTTGCGGTATAGCCCCCATCATCGGTTGTCACGGTAATGGTTGCGGACCCCTCTCCAACACCCGTTACAATGCCTGTGGAGCTAACCGTGGCAACTGATGTATTGCCCGAGGACCAGCTAACGTCTTTATTGGTAGCATTCTCAGGAGATACGGTAGCTGTCAATGCTACTGTTTCGTTTACCTCGATTGATGCCGAAGCGGGGCTTACGCTCACGCCGCTAACAGCTACCGGGTCTGGATCTGGGTCTCCGCCACTACCATCACCAAATCCAAGGGTGTAAAGCAAGTGGTTATTAGCAGTTCTTGAGCTGGTTACAATGTTCTTAGTGCTGTTATTTGTAATAGCATCGTAAACCTGTTGTGCTGTTGCATTAGGGTTGTATTCAAGGAATAATGCAGCTCCTCCGGCAACGTGTGGAGAAGCCATACTTGTACCGCTAATTGTTCTGGTAGCGGTATTACTGCCAATCCATGCCGATGTAATGCTTGACCCGGGAGCAAAAAGATCAACGCAATCTCCATAATTCGAGTAGGAGGCTTTTGCATCGGTACTGGTAGTTGCTCCAATAGTAAATGCTCTTGGTGCACTGGCAGGGGAGTAATTGCAAGCGGGCTGCTCACGACCACCAATATTTCCGTTACCAGCAGCTACAATTACAGGCACACCTGCATTGTACATACGTTCAACTGCATCGTTAACTGCCTGGCTGCTTCCACCACCAAGGCTCATATTGGCAACTGCTGGTTTTACGTGGTTTGCAACAACCCAATCCATACCGTTAATTACACCAGCTGTAGTACCTGAACCACCATCGTCAAGAACTTTTACACCTATTAAAAGAACATTCTTAGCAACACCATAAACTGCACCACCTACTGAGCCTGCCACATGTGTTCCGTGTCCCTGACGGTCAATTCCATCATCATTGGCAAAGGCAGTAAATCCAAATGATGCACGTCCGCCAAATTCATTGTGTGAATAAAGAATTCCCGTATCCAGTATATATGCCCTTACACCTGATCCTGTAGCATCCCAGGTATATTTTCCATCTAAAGGAAGAGTTCTTTGGTCAACCCTGTCAATTCCCCAGGTAGCGTTACTTTGAGATCCAAATGCAGAAACAACCTGAACAGGCTCAATGTATTCCACTCTGTCGTCCAGGCGCAGTTTATCAACTTGCTCACTGGTTAGTTCGGCTGAAAAGCCGTTTAGTACAAACCCGTAAACATGTTTTAGTTTTTCTTCAGAAACGTTGAGCGTACTTAAGAACTCAAGGGTTGAGGATCTTACTTGCTTAATCCCTTCTTCATAGGATATTTCCCCTGCTGATTTTGTCTCTTCCCCCTTGTAAACAATAATGTACTCACCTTCAACGATATTATTTAATTCTTGTTGGGATTCGAATGCTGGTTCCTTTTCGCAAGAATAAAAAAACATTGCAATTGCTGTTAATGCCAGCGTACTTGCTAATACTTTACGTAAGATTTTCATAATGGTTTTTTGGTTTTTGAAAATTATTAACTTCAATAGTTAAGTAAATTTAAAAAAAAACAAGTAGAATTTGACAATTATTATGTTTTATTTTTAACAAAACGTAAAAAAATGACTGTGCGCATTCATGTAAATATAATAGTATTAAGATTTTTTAGATTATCCGCAATCTTACCACTAAGGAAATTTTAAAGTTTTGTTTTATCGAAAAAGAAAGCATCATAAAATAAGAATTTGCCAGATTCCAACGACAAAGCATTGGAGCACACACCCTTATTTTTGGCTTTAGGCTGGCGATTTGTCAGATAAACTATCCGGCTTTTGTCTGTTCAACGCGATTTCTAAAATCAGAGCCAGATGTTTTTTTTAAAAATGGATCCGAAACTCTGGAAAT
>SLPR01000174.1 GCA_007131895.1 Bacteroidales bacterium
ACGATACCTTGTCATTTCGACCATAGGGAGAAATCTGAAAAATTTTAAAATTTATACACCATAAGACCAAAGGTAGGTTATTCCCAAAATAATATCAACATAAATCTGGCTAACATGAATGCAAATAAAATTCAAATCGTACTGATAATTATGGCTATGACAATTATTCAGGCAACAGGACAGGTAAGAACCGGTATCGAAGTATTGCGCGATCAAAACTTTGAAATACTCAAGGGTAAAAAAGTTGGACTAATCACCAACCCCACCGGAGTTGACAGCAGGTTGGTGTCAACCGTAGATATTCTTGCAGCTGCAGAGGGTGTGGAGCTGGTGGCTTTGTATGGTCCTGAACATGGAGTTCGGGGAGATTACCCTGCCGGCGAATACGTTGAAAATCAAAATGACCCACATACAGGTGTACCCATGTTCAGCCTTTACGGTGTTACCCGTAAACCTACGCCCGAAATGCTCAAAGGGGTGGATGTACTGGTGTATGACATTCAGGATATCGGTTCACGCTCTTATACCTACATTAGTACCCTGGCCCTTGCCATGGAAGCTGCCGCTGAAAATGGCGTTGAATTTGTTGTGCTCGACCGTCCCAATCCGCTAACTGGAAACAAGTTTGAAGGTCCGCTGGTAGAACCTGAGTTTGTCTCTTTCGTCAGTCAGTTCCCGGTTTCTTATGTGCACGGATTTACCGTGGGTGAACTGGCCGGATGGCTCAACAATGAAAAAATGCTCAAAAACGGTGTCAAGGCAAAACTTACTGTCATTAAAATGGAGGGATGGAACAGGAATATGTCCTTTGAAGATACAGGTCTCCCCTGGGTAATGTCTTCACCTCACATCCCACATGCCCATTCGGCATACTTTTATCCCATTTCCGGAATCCTGGGTGAATTGTATACAGTCAATATCGGAGTTGGTTTTACATTGCCCTTCCAGGTTTTTGGTGCCGAATGGCTGGAGAATCCCGAGTTGCTGGCCGAAAACCTCAATGAGCTGGAGATACCCGGTATTATTTTCCGTCCTATCCATTTCCGCCCCTATTATACCAATATGAAGGATAAAAGGATGCGTGGTGTGCAGGTCCATCTTTTTGATTTGAAAACCGTTCCCCTTTCTCTCATCCAGTTCTATGTAGTGCAGGAAATGCATAAGTTGCATCCTGAGTATAATATTTTCGAACTGGCACCCGAAAGGCTGGATATGTTCGACAAGGTTTGCGGCACTGACAAGGTAAGAAAAGCCTTTGAGAAAAACTTTTTGGTGGAAGATATCATCGACTTGTGGACCCGCGAAATTCCCGGATTCCTGGAAGTTGCCACGCGGTATTTCTTGTATTAGCAAATCAAAAGAACCCCTGAAAACGCTTTTTCGCCATGAACATTGGTATTATATTTGATGTTCAACCCCTTGCTCTCTGCATTCATTTTTAATACCTTGCACGACATGAAAAAGAAGCTTTTTGGTTCTGTCATTCTATTGGCCCTGTTGCTTCCTCTTACTTTAATCGCTGAGGAAGAGAAAGATGTAAAAGATATGCCCACCCGTGAACGTATATTTGTGGGGGGCAATGTTGGCTTGCAGATTGGAAATATCAACACAATGGTTGTTATTTCGCCCATTGTGGGTTACCGGCTTACCAACAGGCTTTCGCCCGGTATTGGGCTAACCTATCAGTACTATCGTGATACCGGCTGGGGAGAGATGTCGGGATTTACTGCTGTTACACATATTTACGGGGGAAGTACTTTTGCCCGGTACCGTATTACACCACAGTTTTTTGCCCATGTTGAATTTGAAGCGTTGAACCTTGATTCGCAAATGGGCTGGAGAAATGACCCTGACAGGGATACTCGTTTCTGGGAATACAACTATTTTGCTGGTGGCGGTTACCGCGCTTCTTTGGGAGGCAGAACCCGCCTCAATCTCATGCTATTATACAACTTCAATACCGAAAGTGTGGTTTATTTCCAGAACCCAATTTTCCGCATAGGAATAGATGTACGGTTGTAATTGTTCGGATTGATAATTCGGGATTTTGTAATGCGATAAAAATCAACACTTTGGAATTAATGGTTCTAAAAGCTAAACCTTTCTGATTATTATTTGTTTCCGTATTAAAATGTTGTTTCACCTGAAATCTTTAAAGGTTTCGGGTGTTGTTTTATAGGAAAATCACCTTGAATCATTAAATCTAAAAGCTGTTGATATTATGAACAATGCACAATTTTATTACTCCCGTCCCCAGAATGAGCCCGTATATCCTTACACCGAAGGCACACCCGAAAGAATTGCCCTGGAGAAAGAGCTTGAAAAGCAGAGCAACACCCAGATAGAGATTCCTCTGATTATCGGTGGGAAAGAGGTGAAAACCGGAAACATTGGCAAAGTGGTAAGCCCGCACAACCATCAGAATGTAATTGCCACCTACCACAAAGCCGGCGAAAAAGAAGTGCAAATGGCTATTGATGCTGCACTGGAAGCCCATAAGCAATGGTCGGTTATGTCGTGGGTGGAGAGAGTTTCTATTGTCTTGAAAGTGGCAGAACTTATCAGTAAAAAATACCGCAATGTTATCAATGCTGCTACTATGGTAGGGCAGGGAAAAAATGCCTTTCAATCAGAGATTGACGCCGTTTGCGAAACTGTAGACTTCATCCGTTTCAACGCACATTATGTATCTGATATTTACAACGATCAGCCCCACAGTGAAATCGGAAATCTTAACCGCATAGAATACCGCCCGCTGGAAGGGTTTGTGTTTGCGATCACTCCTTTTAATTTTACGGCCATTGCTTCCAACCTGGCACTTGCTCCTGTTATTTTAGGCAATACGGTTTTATGGAAACCTGCAACTACCGCCCTTCTCTCTAATTATCACCTGATGAAGATCTATCAGGAGGCCGGTATGCCTGATGGGGTTATCAACTTTATCCCCGGACCGGGTGCTACCATCGGTGACATTGTTGTGAACCACAAGGATCTTGCAGGTATTCACTTTACCGGCAGCAACAATACGTTTAACCACCTGTGGAAGTCGGTAGCCAACAACATTGATAATTATCGTTCATACCCCCGTGTAGTGGGAGAAACAGGCGGAAAAGACTTTGTATTTGTTCATCCTTCAGCCAAAGTAAAGGAAGTAGCTACCGCCCTGGTTAGGGGAGCCTTTGAATACCAGGGGCAGAAATGCTCTGCTGCTTCAAGGGCTTATATCCCTGAATCTCTGTGGCCCGAAATCAGAAGCAAGATTGAAGCCAATATGCGGATGATCAAAAAAGGAGACGTGAAGGATTTCTGTAATTTTGTCAATGCGGTAATTGATGAAAAAGCCTTCAAAAACATCACAGGCTATATTGAAAAAGCGAAGTCTTCTCCTGAGGCAGAAATTGTTACGGGGGGCACCTGGGATGATTCTGTTGGGTATTTCATTGATCCCACGGTTATCCTAACCACCAACCCCCATTTTGTCACCATGGAGGAAGAAATCTTCGGCCCGGTACTAACCGTATTTGTTTATAAAGATGAAGAATTCGAAAAGACCCTGGAGTTGTGCAATGAAACTTCTCCCTATGGTTTGACCGGAGCCATTTTCTCCCAGGACCGCTATGCTACTGTTAAAGCTTGCCAGATCCTGCGCTATTCGGCCGGTAACTTTTACATGAATGACAAACCTACCGGTGCAGTGGTGGGTCAGCAACCTTTTGGTGGATCCCGACAGTCAGGTACCAACGACAAGGCAGGCAGTTATCTCAACCTGCTGCGCTGGATCAGCCCTCGGGCCATCAAGGAAACTTTCCTGCCGGCTACCGACTTCCGTTACCCGTTTATGCACGAAAAAAAATGTGGCTGCTAAAAGCAACCCCCTGATATATCAAAAAATCCCACCAGCGTTTTACTTCTGGTGGGATTTTTTTATGATGTTACTTTTGTTGTTAACAAGGCATTATCGACTTCAACAGCATTTCTGTAATATGCTCTTTCCGCTGTTCAATAAACGCGATAAATTCTTCATCGTTCAGCTCGTTTTTGTCCATGATCATGGGCCTGATAGCAAAGGGGAATGTAATCATGCTGATCATATCCACATAAAAATGCGTGGGGTCCGTTCTGCGGATATTTCCTTTTTTCCCTTCATCGACAATTTGCTGGGTAAACTTCTCTCTGCCATACAGCAGGCTCACCACTTCCATCTCTGTTATCTTTTCTCTGCTGCGATGCAGAATCGCCATAAAGAAAGAAACCAGAAGCGGGTTTTTCAGCAGAATATCGATATAGGCCGACACATACTGTTTGATTTTTTCGTTGAGTTCAAGGTCTGAATCCAGAATCTTAACCAGATCTTTGGTGTTCTTCTTTACCAGGTTGGTAAAGATTGCATCAAAAAGATTCTCCTTGCTCCGGAAGTAATAGTTCATCAAAGCAAGATTAATTCCGGCTTTGGAAGCGATATCTCTTACACTGGTGCGGTCAACACCTTTTTCTAAAAATAATTCGGTAGCAGCATCAAAGATTTTCTGCTCGGTGTTTTTATTTTTTGCCATAATGATTTGAAAAATAGTATTGTTAAGGAATGATATAGGATAGTGACGCAAATTTAATAAAAATATTGTTTTAAACTGCATTTAAAACGAAAAAGTAACTTATAATTCTTGCGCACAAGATCATGATACTTCTTTCTGCCTTTCCTTTTGATGACTATGATCCCTGTTTGGCTGTGTGTTTATATAATATTATTACTGTTGGGCTAATTTATTTGGATTTAGCTTTGCTGCTACTTCGTGGTCTTCCCACCCCAGCGAATCTTACTATCTGTCAGCTCGAAGGCAGTGAGATGTTTATTTTAAACAATTCTGAATTTTAATATTTTACCGGACACAACCTTTTTTTTATATTTTTGTTTTTAACCTTTTATGTCCGATTGATTTACCTGCACCCGGGCGGGGAAGGAGAGCGTTTCGAAAACTTTTTTTGCCTTAAATCCAAGAACATATGTACGCTTTTACCCTGTTAGCTGCCTTTTTGATCCTGATTTTTCCGGCCCGGAACACTTTTGCTGAGAAACATACCGGTAAGAATGAAAAAGAAAATGTGGTTATTCTTTTTCAGGCTGTGCCTGCTCCACTGATTGATTATGAGCAGTATCAGTTGTTTCAACCCATGGATACCCTCGATTTTGACAAAGAGACTTTAATCAATGATCAAAAACAGCAATCCCCGGATGCTCCCGGCCAGATTCCGGTTTTTACCCCTTCCTTTCAGGGTTCGCTGCTTATCAAAGAACCCGAAAATGCTGAAAAAGGATTCCTGCTGATAAAGACCCCACTTGTTCCCGGGCAGGACTGATTCCTGTTTTCATAATAGTACCCCCATTTAAAATAGAAATTTCAACCTCCGCCTATTTATCGTAAGATGGCAACGAGTATTGTACAATGCGTTCTCCGGCCTTGGATTTTTTCCGGTAAGCAGAAGAAAGAATTGAGACACCCATATTGTAAGAAGTAAATCAAGAATTGTTACATATATGGTTCTTTATGAATTAACTGATAGTTTATCCGGAAAACAGGAAAAAGGATTCCTGCTAATAAAGAATCTTATTAATTCCGGGCAGGACTTAGTTAGTAACAAACACAGAATTTTCTCTGTAGTTTATGTTTATTTGTTTTATTTTGCAGCCCATAAGGTGACCCCATGGATGCTGTATTTATCATAGGAATTTTTCTTTCGTTTTTTCTTTTTTTGCTATTGCTCCGGAAAAAGGGCAAGAGTTTACCAGATAAGGTTCTTGCTTGGTGGATACTGGTAATGGGACTTCATCTGTTAAGCTATTACCTTTATTATCTTGATTTTTGGACCCTTTACCCGCACCTGGTTGGAGTTACGGCTCCTTTCCCCCTGTTACATGGGCCCCTTCTATACCTGTACACTCTTTTTTCGTTGCGTCCCCAAAGCCGTATCCGATACCGCAATTATCTACACTTTGCCCCTGCTGCACTGGTCTATATTTACCTGTCGAGGTTTTATTTTTTCTTTTCTGCCGAGGAGAAAGCACTTTTGGATATGGGAGCAATGGATGACTTTGCTCTTTTTACCAACCTGGTATTGGTGGCTTTTGTAATTTCGGGCATCGCATATCCTGTGATGGCTTACAGACTGTTGGGGAATTACCGGAAGCTTGTTGATGCCAACTTCTCTTATGACGATCGCATCAGCCTCAACTGGCTAAAATACAGCATCTGGTGGATTGGACTTATCTTTTTAATCGTGGCAGTGGTAACCTTGCTGCGGGATGGGCTTGGTTATGAATTCGGGTTTAATGTTGATTTGGTTTTTTATGGCATGATTGTGCTTTTTATATTCGGATTGGGATATTCCGGCATACGGCACCGCGATATTTTCAGCGACAACACCGTTGAAGAAATGGCCCGCATTGTTGAACCCAAAACTCCCGGTGAATATAAAAATTCAGGACTGGACAGTGAAAAAGCTTTCCAATACCATCAGGAACTTCTGAAATATATGAAGGAACAAAAGCCTTTTCTTGAACCCAAACTGACCCTGGGCAGCATGGCTCAGTCTTTAAGCTTATCAGCCAATCATCTTTCGCAGGTTATCAACCAATTTGAAGGAGTAAATTTTCATGATTTCGTGAATAAATACCGGGTAGAAGAGTTTAAAAATCTGGCCTCTGACCCTCTTATGAAACATTTCAATATTCTTGCCCTTGCCCTGGATGCAGGATTTAACTCAAAATCTGCCTTCAATATGGTTTTTAAGAAGCATACTGACAAAACTCCCTCTCAATATCTTAGTGAGCTAAATGCTTAGGTAGTCAGCTTGTTAGACGTCTAATCCTGTAGGATTGCACCCCTTTTTTGTCCAGACCTATACGTTTGAGCGAACCCCCTTTTTTTTCTCCCCACTTTTGCCTCTCAAATTTCAGACACCTGATGAAACAGGTACAGGTTTGATATTTAACCACAAGTACCCAACCAAAAAAGGAATAATCCCATGAGAAAAAAGATGATTAAGAAGGTTACACTGATTGCTTTCCTGCTGATTACAACCATTTTTTCAGCAACTTCACAACAACACACGCAGACCATCAGAGGGAGTGTATACGATAAGATAAACAACGAATCGTTGCCTGGTGCAACGATTATTGTGATGAATTCAGACCCCCTGGTGGGAACTGTTAGTGATATGGATGGAAACTTTGCCCTGCAAAAAGTGCCCGTGGGCAGGCACAACCTCCAAATAAGCATGGTGGGCTATGAAAGCTTTATCATAAGTGAATTGCTGGTAAGTACCGGCAGGGAAATTGCGCTCAACACGGGTTTGATACGTCATTCGGTAGATTTGGGCGAAGTAGTGGTGCGCGTGAACAAAGATGTACCTTTAAATTCTATGACCACCCTGAGTAGCCGGCAGTTTACCGTAGAAGAAACCAACCGTTATGCAGGGGGGATGGACGACCCGGCCCGTCTGGCCTCGGCTTTTGCCGGTGTGGCAACTCCCAGTGTTACCAGTAATGGTATTTCTGTACGGGGCAATAGCCCGGGAGGTTTGCTGTGGCGCATTGAAGGTGTGGAAGTGCCCAATCCCAACCATTTTGCCAATCTTACGGTGGTGGGAGGAGGGGTATTAACCGCCCTGAGCAGTCAGATGATGGGAAACAGCGATTTCTTCACCGGGGCTTTCCCTGCTGAATACGGGAATGCATACTCGGGAGTGTTCGATATCAGGCTTCGCACAGGAAATTCTTCAAAACGGGAATTTACCATGCAGGCCGGTGTGCTGGGAGTAGATTTTGCTGCAGAAGGCCCTTTCGTGCAAGGAAAGCAGGCTACTTACCTTATGAATTACCGCTATTCTGCCCTTGGCCTTATCTCGCCCTTGTTGCCCGAAGATGCAGGCTTGATTAAGTACCAGGATTTTTCATTCAATACCAGTCTGCCCACCCAAAAGGCCGGAACATTCTCTGTCTGGGGTATTGGAGCCCTGGACAGACAGGAGATGAAAGCTGCTGACATGGCAGAATGGCAATCGGACTTTGACCGCGACAACTCCCAAACCTCCCTTTACATGTTTGCCTCAGGATTGTCGCACAAATGGGTAGCAGGAAACAAAACCTGGATCAGTTCAACCCTATCTGCATCAGGAAACGGACTCGACCACAAAGAGCAGCGCCTGGGCTATGATTTGCAAACCTTTCCACAGTCGGGTGTTGTCAATAACAGCCATCGATACGGGCTGCAATCATCAATAAATCACAATTTTGGAGAGAGGCACACCCACAAAACCGGATTTTATTACAGCCATCTGGCCTATAACATCGATATCGAACAATCGTTGGAGGAAGGGGCAGATCCTGAGCGCGTCATGAAAGAAAAGGGCAGCTCGGGCCTGCTGCAATTCTTTTCCCAGTCGAAGGTATCCCTGGCCACCGGTCTCACCCTCAATGCAGGTCTCCATGCGCAATATTTCCTGCTCAACCAGAATTACACCATTGAGCCCCGCGCCGGGTTGAAATACGAAATCAATGAAAATCATAGCATTGCTATGGGTTATGGAATGCATAGCCGCCTGGAATTTCTACCCGTTTATTTTGTTGAGCAAAACGGCATTCAGACCAATAAAGACCTCGATTTGATGCAATCGACCCATTACGTGCTGGCCTGGAATGTGAAACTGGGAGAACAGTTGCGCATGAGCATCGTGCCTTATTATCAGCAATTGTCGAAAGTGCCCGTGGCTCCTGACAGTTATATATCCACCATCAATGTAGATGAAGATATTTTTTTCAGGCATGTGCTGGTAAGTGAAGGCAAAGGGAGAAATGTTGGTGTTGATTTTACCCTGGAGCGTTTTCTGCACAAAGGGATGTATTACCTGTTGACTGCCTCGGTTTTTGATTCCAGATACACTGCGGCCGATAATATACAGCGCAACACCCGCTTCAACAAAAATTATGTTTTCAATGCCCTTATTGGAAAAGAGTGGTTAGTGGGAAGCCACCAAAACAATATGCTTGGGGTGAATCTGCGCCTCAATTACATGGGAGGCAACCGGATAGAACCAATTGATAACACAGCCTCGCTGGCTGCGCGCGATGCCATTTATGGCGAAACCAACGGGGAACTTGCCTTTGCACAGCAGTATTCCGATATGCCCATTGTCTCTTTTACCATCTCATACCGCAGAAACAAGCCCCAATATGCTTCTGTATGGTCATTACAAGTACTCAATGTAACCGGAGCGCAGGAGTTTTCGCACCATTACTATAATCTGAAGAGCGAATCTGTCCACACCGATTTTAATGGGATTATGCTTCCCAATCTAAGTTACAGGGTAGAGTTTTAATTGATAATTTTTTATCTCACGAGCATTTTGATAATCTATAATGAATATTTGCGTTATTAGAATGTTATCATAAATGCAAAAACAGTAATTTTACCCCCTGAAAACAAAAAGAATTATTTTTCTCAGGTTAAAGTATTCAAAACATATGAAGCAATCCCTTGCCTTTCTGCTGACAATGCTGCTCTTTGGCCAGCTAAGCCATACTGCTCATTCACAAATACCAACACAGAACCATCTTACCCTTGAGGAGGTGATAATGATAGCCCGCGAGCAATCGCCCGATGCCCTTGCTGCGCGCCACCGCTATAGGGGAAGCTACTGGCAGCACAGATCTTTTCAGGCTGGCTATCTTCCGGGATTGAGGCTCGATGCCACCCTTCCCAATCTTTTCCGCAACATACAACCTGTTACCCTTCCCGATGGTACCGATGTGTATGTACGAAGAAGCCAGGCATCCTCTTCTGCCAACCTCTCGCTCAACCAACGGGTCGGACTTACAGGCGGACAGGTATTTCTGAGTACGGGCCTGGAACGAATCGATATTTTTTCAGATACCGGCGACCGTACTGCCTATTTGTCCACACCCATTAATATTGGCTTTACACAACCCATTTTTTCTTATAATCCCTATAAATGGGAAAGGCAAATCGAACCCCTGCGGTTTGAGGAGGCCCGCAAAAGATATATTGAAGATCTGGAGACCATTTCCTTAAGAGCCAACAACTTCTTTTTTGACTTGCTGCTGGCACAAATCAATATCGAGATCAATGCCCTCAACCTCAATAACAATGACACCCTCTATCAGATTTCAAGAGGGCGCTATTCTCTTGGGCGCATTGCCGAAAACGAACTGCTGCAGATGGAGCTTAATGTCCTCAATTCAGAGGCACAGCTGGAACAGTCGCGCATCGATTACGAGGCTGCCATGTTTCGCTTTCGCTCCTACCTGGGTCTTGAAAACGTGGAAAACATCCAGCTGGTGATACCCGAAGAAAAACACAGCATGTTTGTTCAGGTTGAAAAAGCACTGGATCAGGCCCGGCAAAACCGTTCCGATATTCTTGCTTTTGAACGGCAGCAGATTGAAGCTGAAAGTGAAGTGAGCCGGGCCCGATCCGACAGCCGCTTCAATGCCAACCTGTTTGCCGTGTATGGCTTGACACAAACAGCAGACAGGTTTTCCGACGTGTATATCGATCCGCTGGATCAACAGCAACTTCGCATTGGGGTGCAAATTCCTATTGTTGACTGGGGGGTAGGAAAAGGTAAGATCAGAATGGCCGAATCCAACCGCGAGCTGGTACATACCAATGTGCAGCAGGCCCTTATTGACTTCGAACAAGAGATTTTTTTGAGAGTGATGGAGTTCAATATGCTGGAAAGGCAGTTGCTCATAGCAGGCAAAGCGGATACCATTGCAGAGAAGCGGTATGAAGTTTCGCGCCAGCGCTACCTCATCGGACGTATTGATATCCTGGAGCTCAACATCGCCCTTGAGGAAAAAGACAGATCCAAACAAAGATACCTTGCTGCCTTGCGAAACTACTGGCGTGGGTATTACGAAATGCGCAGACTTACCCTTTACGACTTCAGGGAAGATGGGCCTATTACCCTTAACTTCAACGAGATATAAAATATGCTTGACCTTTCTGATGCTACCATTAATAAGATAATTGTCCATAAAATCGGCAACCCCTCCCGTGATGAGCAACTGGAATGCTCCAAAACTGCTTTCCCCCTAAATGATATGGGCCTGGAGAAAGTATTGTCGCGGTATTTCCTCTCTCCCTTTCACAAAAAAGTTCCTGGATTTTATAATTTTCGCCACGATACGGACCTTGACCTCAACGAAATGTATCATTATACGGGCAAAATGTTTACGCCGGGAGAGAACTTTGAGCTCCAGTCCGTTAATATTGCCAAACATCTTTTTGACAAATCTCATCATCCCAAGGTGAAGTCAGGCGAGCTTTACATTGTACTGATCAACAACTGCATGGTCGAAGATGAACTCACCGATGCACTGGGCATTTTCAAATCGGAAAACAAGGACACCTTCCTGAAAGTGTATGCCGGTGGGAATGATTGCAATATTGAATACCAGGATGGCATCAATATCAACAAGCTCGACAAAGGTTGTTTGATTTTCAATACTGAAAAGAGCGAGGGCTACAAGATGTGCATCGTTGACAAGACCAATGCCGAAGAGAGTCAGTTCTGGAAAGACCAGTTTCTGAAAGTAGCTCCCAGGGACGATGACTTCTACCAGACCAAAACGGCCATGAACCTTTGCAAAACCTTTTGCAATACGGTGCTGACGGAAGACAATGATGTGTCGCGCAACAAGCAACTGGAGGTGAAAGACAAGGTGGTGCAGTACTTTTCTGAAAATACTGAGTATGTGGCCGAAACCTTCGAGCAGGAGGTGCTTGAGCAGCCCGAGGTGATTGATGCATATCGTGATTACCGCCAGAAGTTTGCAGAGCAAAACAACTTTCTTACCAAAGACACCTTCGATATCGCTGAACCGGCGGTAAAAAAAGAGAAGAAGAACTTCAAAAGCGTCATCAAGCTGGATAAAAATTTTCATGTGTATGTGCATGGCAATCCCAATATGCTTGAGAAAGGGTTTGA
Source organism: Bacteroidales bacterium (assembly GCA_007131895.1). GTDB lineage: Bacteria > Bacteroidota > Bacteroidia > Bacteroidales > UBA7960 > SKVR01. The sequence continues at coordinate 12,007 of SLPR01000174.1, forward strand.
TGATACCCGTGGGAAGTTTTTTTATAAGCTCTATTTTGACGAGGAAGAGTAGATATTTTGCTGTTTTTCCATCTTAAATCTTTAAATTTACCTTTTCTTTTAAAAAAATTAACCATTTTAATCCGATAGAACTTATGGAAGGAAGTACAGCACTTTTACTGGTCCTGGGTGTTTTTATCCTTTTTGTCATTTTGGGATACAACCGCCTTGTGGGTCTTCGCAATTCCGTTGACAAATCTTTTGCCAGTATTGATGCCATGGCAAAGAAACGCTATGATTTGATTCCCAATCTTGTTGCCACCGTCTCCAAATATATGGAGCATGAGAGAGGCACCCTGACCGATATTACCGAAATGCGCGCCAAAGCGGTTTCAGGTAATCTTTCCGATAACGAAAAAGTGGACCTTGACAATAAGATTTCCCGTGCCATGGGAGGTATCATGGTGGCGGTTGAAAATTATCCCGATCTCAAGGCCAATCAGAATTTCCTGCAACTGCAGGGAAGCCTCAACGAAATTGAAGAGCAGCTCAGTGCAGCACGCCGCGCCTATAACGCCGCAGTGACCGATTATAACAATGCTTGCCAGATGTTTCCATCCAATGTTTTCGCTATGATGTTCAATTTCAAAACCAGGCGCTTGTTTGAAATTACCGAGGTGGAAAGACAAAATGTGGATGTGAAGTCGTTGTTTGGGTGATGCTTCGACAAGCTCAGCAACCTTGCTTCGACAAGCTCAGCAACCGTGCTTCGACAGGCTCAGCAACCTTGCTACGACAGGCTCAGCAACCTGTAGGTAAAGTGTCAGTTTTTTACGAGGCTGGCACTTTTGCCACATAAGTATGGTAATTCTGCTATCCCGATATTTAAAACCCGATCATTCCCAAAATCTAAAATGATAAGCCATGAAGAGTTTACATGAATTTGAATTGTTCTTTGAAAAGGAGATGATGCCAGATCTCCAGCTGCTTGATAAAAGGAGAAATGCAATTGTAAAACGTAGCATGATGGTTATTTTGTTTACCATTCTGGCGTTGCTGTTGCTTGTGGTAGTTTATATCAACTATGGGAAAAAGAGCGGAGAAGACAGCAATATCTTATGGTTCATCATTGCCGGGGTACTGATTGTTGTAGGAGGCATTATTGCTGGTTCCGCCTGGGCAAGAGACAAAACCTTTTATACCGACTTCAAAACGCAGGTGATTGAACGGATAGTAAAATTCGTCAGTCCCGATTTAACTTATGAACCCAAAAATTTCATCGGGTCAGACAGCTTTCAGCGCTCAAGAATTTTTCTGAAAAACGTGGATCGATACAACGGGGATGATATGGTTCAGGGGAAGATTGACAAAACGCAGGTTTGGTTTTCGGAAGTAAAAGCTGAATACAGAAACACCACCACCGATAGCAAAGGGAGAACCAAAACCTCATGGCATACCATCTTTAAAGGGATGTTTTTCATTGCCGATTTCAACAAACATTTTCAAACCTCAACAGTGGTGCTGCCTAACCGCCTGGGCAAGGGTTTTCTGGCCACCTTTTTCAACAAGATGAACCTGGCCCGCCGTGAAAAGCATGTGAGGCTGGAAGACCCGGACTTCAATAAACACTTTGTGGTATATGGCGAAGATCAGGTGGAAGCGCGCTACGTGCTGAGCACTTCTTTGATGCGCCGCATTACCGAGTTTAAGATAAAGCATCCCAACCCCCTTTATATCAGCTTTGTAAACTCATTCCTCTACGTGGGCATTGCCTACAAAAAAGATCTTTTCGAACCTTCCTACTTTAAGAAACTCACCCGCTTCAGCCTGGTGAAGGAATTCTTTGAGGATATCCATCTGTCCGTAAGCATTGTGGAAGAACTGAATCTTAACAACCGGATTTGGACTAAGCAGTAGGTAGAGTTAAGAGCTCAAAGCTGAAAGGGAGCTCGAAGCTGGAAGCTGGAAGGGAGAAAAGGAGCTTTCAACTACTCTATTCACTTAATAAACCCGCTCTTCTCCCCACCCCAACACACATACAGCCGATGCATAGCCCGCGTACAGGCAATATACAACATCCCCTTGTCCATTTCTGTTTTGTAATTGGCGGTGGTTACCTGGGGAACTATCACCCTGTCAAATTCAAGGCCTTTCACGGTGTGGGCATTGGTAACTACCACCCCTTGTGCAAAGGCACTGCTGTCGGTGGTGATCAGGCTTAGCTGTTCTCCTTGTTCGCTGAGTTTTTGGTGCAGAGCCTCTGCCTGACGGGCCGTTTTGCAAACAATACCCATGCTCTGGTGCTCTCCGGAGATACGGAAGTCGGCAATCCATTCCTTCATTTTTGCCAGTTCAGCTGCAGCAGATTTGAAGCATTGCACTTCAGGCTTATGGCCCCTTCTTTCGATGGGGATGATCTCTTCTGCCGGAGAGATCTGCTGGGCAAACTGCGTAATCTCAAAAGTAGAGCGGTAGCTCTTGAGCAATTTCACCGTATCGGCTTCGGTAAAAATCCGTTTAATGGCGTCAGCGTTGGACGAGCTGTAAGGGTTTACCGTTTGCCCTGCATCGCCCAGGATGGTCTTCTTGCAGGGAAAAAGACGGGACAATACAGCATATTGTACCGGGGTGTAATCCTGCATCTCATCCACCAAAAGGTGTTTCACCTTTTCGAATGCTTTGTGTCCTTCCAGGCGGATTTTCATGTAAATGAGCGGGAATACATCGGCATATTCCATCTGTCCGCGGGCTGCCTGCTGGTAAAGGTCTTCTCTGCCCAGCCAGGTCCAGAACTCCCTGTACAACTGCCGGATGCTGGCCGAATGAAACATTCCTGTAACTTGTTTTTTGATGAAAGCACGTTGCTCCGCATCAATATCGTATTTGTAATAAAACCGGATATTCTCCTCTATATCCCGGGTGATTTCAGCAAAACGCTTCATGATGGGAAGCCGGTGGTATCCCTCCCAGCGTTCGCGGATAAACCACCCGGGAACAAAGTTCTTCCGCACCCAGATGTCTCCGGGCCGGAACATGTTGTTGTTGACATGATTTACATATTCTTCCAGCTTGCTCAAAAAGGCATGACTGGCTTTGAATTGGATGCGGTTGATGAAGCCCTCGTCAGGTTTTTCCAGCAGTTTTGCCACCTGCTGGGCAAAGGTCTGGAACTTGTATTTGTTATCCAGTATTTTGCCGGCCAGCTCCTCCATGCCCATCTCGGGGATACGTTCCTCACCCAGTTCGGGCAATACGTTGGAGATGTAATCGGCAAAAACCTTGTTGGGTGAAATGATCAGGATTTCTTCGGAAGAGAGGTTTTCGCGGAAGCGGTAAAGCAGGAAGGCGATGCGGTGCAGGGCAATGGAGGTTTTTCCCGAGCCGGCCACACCCTGAATGATCAATACCCGTGAATCTTCGTTGCGGATGATGGCATTCTGATCGCGCTGAATGGTGGCCACGATATTTTTCATCTTTTCGTCGGATGCCTTGCTCAGCTCCTTTTGAAGGATATCGTCGTGAATATTCATGGAGTTTTCCAGCATAAACTCCATCTTGCCTTTGCGAATGCGGTATTGCCGCTTGAGGGTTACCTCTCCCTTTTTTGTGCCCGACGGGGCTTCATAGTGGGCCGGGCCCAGTTCGAAATCATAATACATGGAAGAGATGGGGGCACGCCAGTCATGAATAATATTGCTGTTTTCCTTCTCATCAAAAAAAGAATACAACCCAATGTAAACGGGCTTTACCTCCCTGCCACCCTTTTCCGAAAAGTCAATACGCCCGAAGTAGGGGGAGTGGAGAAGTTTTTCAATCCGTTTTCTTTTTTCTACCGACGCTTCTCCGATGATGGCGCTGCTGGTGATGGAGTAGCGCACGGCCTCCTTCTCCATCCTGTCCATGCCGTCTTTGTTGTCGTAGAGGTACTCCTTGCTGGCGTGCAGGTCTTTGGCCTGTTCTTCGAGTTTTTCACTGACAGAAGAAATGGCCTGGTTGATTTTCTCTTTAACTGTTTCCAGGTATTGGTGTTCGTCTTTTTCGGTAGGATGGATCATAGCCGCTGATTATGAATTAGCAAATGCAAAGGTAAAACGGCAGGGGCGAATAAAAAAACGGTTCTTTTTATCACTGTGACCGGAAAAACTTGTGAATTTAGATTTTGTCAAAAATAAACTTCTCTCCCGCAACTGTGGGATCGAAGTGACATGCAGTGAGGTTTTTGGGGGAGGGGTCTGTCATCCCTTGCGTAGCGAGAGATCTTGAATTCTTAACCGAACAGTAGCGACATTATTTATACCCTGTCATGCTCAGGAATGAGCATAGAACTGCAATCTTTTACCACCACATTATGTATCTTTGCAGAGCAAAAAAAAATGCAATGCAAGAAAATTCCATACCCCCCAAACGCAAACCCTCCTGGTTGAAAATACGTCGCTCATCAGGAGAAGAGTTCAGCAAGGTAAAGAAAATCGTAGCAGAAAACCAGCTGCATACCATTTGCCAGAGTGGCAATTGTCCCAATATGAGCGAATGCTGGAATGCCGGCACGGCCACTTTTATGATCCTGGGAGAAATATGCACCCGATCCTGTAAATTCTGTGCCACCCAAACGGGCAGGCCGCTCCCTCCCAATCCTGCCGAAAAGATAAAAGTAGCCAGGGCCATCCGGCTGATGAAGCTGAAACACTGTGTCATCACTTCCGTTGACCGGGATGACCTGCCCGATGGCGGAGCGCAGATTTGGGCCGACACCGTGGTGGAGGTAAGAAAGGAAAATCCCGGAACTACCATCGAAGTATTGCTGCCCGATTTCAAGGGTCAAAAGGAAGACCTGGACAAAGTGCTGGCGGTAAAGCCCGACATTACCTCCCACAACCTGGAAACGGTAAAACGCCTTACACCTATGGTGCGCAGTGCCGCCCAATACGAACGCAGTCTGGATATAATTCGCTGGATTCGTGAGGCAGGGTTGAAAACAAAGTCAGGCATCATGGTGGGGCTGGGAGAATCTTTTGAGGAAGTGCTGGAGTGCATGGATGATCTGGCAAGTGCAGGTTGTCAAATCATTACCATCGGGCAGTACCTGCAACCTACACTTGAGCATTTGCCTGTGGAAGAATACATCCATCCCGATGTCTTTGCCCGCTACAAAGAGGAAGGCCTGAAAAAAGGTTTCCAGATCGTGGAGAGCAATCCGCTGGTTCGTTCTTCTTATCATGCTGAAAATCATATCTGAACATGCAAGAAAAAGCAATAAATAAACAAGTAACTTTTGAGGATCTGGGTTTGATCGCCTACAAGGATGCCTGGGAATACCAGGAAAAGTTATTCAATGAAATTACCCGGGCCAAAAAGGCGATTTCCGAAGGTGAAAGCAACAAAGAGGTCACGCCCAATTACCTTTTGTTTTGCGAGCACCGGCATGTTTACACGCTGGGGAAAAGCGGCTCGGCAGAGAATCTGCTCATCAATCAACTGCAGTTGCAGGCCAGGGAGGCTGAGTTTTTTCACATCGACCGCGGAGGCGACATTACCTATCACGGACCCGGACAGATTGTGGGGTATCCCATCCTCAACCTGGAATATTTCGTGACAGGTGTGCGCGATTATATATTCAAACTGGAGGAGGCAGTAATTCAGTTGCTGGCAGATTATGGCATACAGTCCGGGCGGCTGGAAGGAGCAACTGGTGTGTGGCTGGATACAGGTACTCCCCGTGTCCGGAAGATCTGTGCCATAGGCGTGCGTACCAGTCGCTGGGTATCGATGCACGGTTTTGCTTTCAATGTAAACACCAACCTGGAATATTTCAACTTTATCAATCCCTGCGGTTTTACCGACAAAACGGTAACCTCCATGGAAAAAGAGCTGGGTGCAGCGCAGGATATAGAGAAAGTGAAATCAGAACTGAAAGTGAAAATTGCCATGGTGTTCGGGATGGAGTTTGTGTAACGTGTTGTGGTTTTTTTGTTGGTAACTGTGTGTTTTATTTGATGTCATTCAACAAA
>SLPR01000349.1 GCA_007131895.1 Bacteroidales bacterium
CTTGTGATTTCCAAACTACATTCTGACGGGACTGTTGAATATAATAGCTTTTACCGCGGAGATGAATGGCCGGAGAGCTTTATGTTTTCTCCTGTCAGCATGGATGTAAGCGCTGCAGGTAAAGTAGTGATTTCAGGGGGTGAAGCTCCGGATTTCAATACAATTGTAATGGTGGAGGCAAATGGAGATGTAGTGTGGGAGAAGAAATATGAATTTCCTGTTGAACAGGTTTTATTTCCCGATGATGAGCATATTATTATAAGGGGAGAAGAAGGCCTTTTTATCGCCGATATGGATGGAGATATTATCGATTCGTATGAGCATGATAAGGTTGTCGTTGATATGATGGTGGACAACTCGTTTGTTTACCTGCTATCTGCATCAGGGCTGGAAAAATCAGATTTGGATTTTGAAACAGTAGAAGTTTTACTGGAAAATGAAGCAGCAGATCTGAAACTTGCAAAAGTTTTCGATGATGTCATCTGGGTGATGGGAAAAGAGAACAATCAGATTGTAATGATAAACCCGGAAACCAGAGGAAGTGAGAGTCACTTGTATTTTGGAGAATATGTTGACAATGCAGATTTTGTGGTTGTGGGTGAGCAGATTATTTTTTCAGGCACATCTTCATCAGGCCAGATTGGCTTGTATGCCTTCCCCTCAGGCGAACAAGATGATGCATCTTATGCATGGCCTGATATTGAATTACTTGATTTTGAGATAGACAATATTGTGATCAACTACGAAGATTTTGGCGGTGAAACCATTGCCACCAGTTTTGATTTTGATGCCTCTTTGACCATTCGTAACAATGGATTCGAACCGGTTCATGTGCTTTCTGTATTTTCCCTCAGGAGCGGTGGGGTAAATTGTGCAAGGCAGTTTTTCTATGAGAATTATGCAGATCTTGATATTATGCCCGGCGAGGAGTTTGTGCTCGATGTAGGAAGCAGCAATGAATATGCTCCTCCTACCTCCTCAAATGAGTTGTGTTTTGAAATTCTTGCCCCTAATTCATACCTGGAAATGAGCACCGAAAAAAATTCCCTTTGCAAAGCCTTCTTCATTACCAGCGTATCTGATTATATGCCAGAAGAGCTTAGGGTTTATCCCAACCCCGTGAAGGATTTATTGTTTATCTCCACTTTAAACGAAACATCTTATAGGTTTACCATTGCCGATGTATCTGGCAGGGTTATGATTCAAAAGCAGCATGATGGGTCAGCTGCGGGGATTGATGTTTCTTCATTGGCTCCCGGGATTTATATCCTGAAAGTGATTGAGCAAAACAAGATTCGCAGCAGCAAATTTGTAAAGGAATAACTGCCTTACATTACTGCTGTTACTAAAGTGGTTGTTGTGCTGGATATCGAAAAAAATCTGAGCCTGCAGAAGGGGAAACAGTAATTTATACTGTATCGGCTTCTGCAGGCTCAATTTATTTATTCATTGAGCCCATGCTCTACAGCAAAATTTACCAGGCTTGCAATATTATTCATACCCAGTTTTTTCAGGATATTTTTCCGGTGGTTGTTTACCGTGTGAAAACTTAATCCCAGCATTTCGGCAATTTCTTTTGTTTTTTTGCCATTGGCAAAGTAACGTGTAAGTTCTTTTTCACGTTTGGTGAGTTGATCAATAATGCTTTTATTGCTTTCTTTCAGCTTTTCCCTTGTAACGATTTTCAGGTTATTGCCATAGTTTAGGTTATTGGAGAAACTGATGGATACCCCCACCATTTCAAATACGGAATCCTCAGCATTGTATCTGAATAAGTTGGCAGCAGTGCATAACCAAACATATTTGCCTTTGTTGTTGCGAAATTTAAAAATTGCGGTATAAGTTCCTTTTTTGTTTTTTTTAAAATATTTTCGCATCTCGGCCAATAGATTTTTGTCATTAGGATGGTAAATATCCAGCAAAACATCCTCCGGAATGCTATCTGTAGATTTTTTGTATCCCAGTATTTTTTTGAATGCATCGTTGACCCAAAGCATACGGAATTCTTTTAAGTCAAAAACAAAAACTATAGCATTAAGTGTGGAGAATATTTTTTCGTAAAGGAGCAATCGTTCCTTATCGGTTAAACTTAAAACCTCCGGGTTGACCTTGTCGGCGATGGTTACATGTTTAGCGTTCATTACAATTCTATTTGATGACTGTCTGGCTGATCTCTCAAACTGTTCTTTTTGGGCTGTTTAACACACCTTTGTCAAGGTTATAGCATAAGTGTATTTTCAGGCGAAATCATTACGCTTAAAAGTATAAAAAATTGCAAGCATGCAAACAAAGATGTTCTGCCTGTGTTGATGCAGAAATTACTTCATGGGAAAAGCGAAGCTATTGGGAGCGGTTTCTTCTGAAAAAACAAAACATTGATGACGGATGAAATTATTGTTAACGAACGGAATTAATTGGTAAATTATTTTTAGGTTTGTAAACAGGAAAGATTGTTATTCCTGAATGCAGACTTATTATTTACCTGAATTTGAATATCATCCAAAGAAAATGATAAAATCGATTTATTTTTTGTTGCCAATGTTTTTTCTGGCGGTTTTGGGTTGTGGTAGCGGGATTAGTGACAGTAATCAAACCGCGGCAGAGGAAAGCACCACCATAGCCGCACCCGTAATACCCACTTTTATTGCCGATTCGGCCTATCGTTTTGTGGAGAAGCAGGTGGCTTTTGGGCCCCGAGTACCCAACACCGATGCCCACAGAGAATGTGGAGACTGGCTGGAGCAGAGCCTGAGAAGGTTTGCTGATACGGTGTACGTGCAAACTGCAAGGTTGCGTGCTTTTGATGGCACCATATTAAATGCCCGGAATTTTATTGGCAGCTTTCAACCAGACAATCACAACAGAATCCTGCTATGTGCGCATTGGGACTCCCGGCCCTGGGCTGATCATGACCCTGATCCGGCCAATCATTATAAACCCGTTTTAGGAGCCAATGATGGTGCCAGTGGTGTTGGTGTATTGCTTGAAATTGCACGTTTGCTGAGCGAGTCAAAACCCGGCGTAGGTGTTGATATCATCTTTTTTGATGCTGAAGACTATGGGAAGCATCGCCTGATGAATGTTCCGGATCAGGACAGCTGGGCTTTGGGGAGTCAGTTTTGGGCCAACAATCCCCATAAATCGGATTACTTTGCACGATTTGGGATTTTGCTGGATATGGTAGGTGCAGAAAACGCCACCTTTAAACACGAAGGATACTCGATGATGTATGCACCCAACATTGTAAGAAAAGTATGGGATGTAGCCCGGCGGGAGGGATTTGGAAATTTCTTTCTTAACAGGGAAGGTGGATATATAATTGACGACCACTACTACATCAATAAAATACGAAACATTCCTGTTATCAATATTATTGATCAAAGAGATCATACACCCCATGGTTTTTTTGATTACTGGCACACTGTGAATGATAACATGGAGAACATTGATAAAAACACTTTGCATGTCGTGGGGCAAACTGTAACCACAGTAATATATAGTGAATAGCCGACTTGCCTTCCTGCATAAGCTTATCGCAGAACAGGGAGTGATAGTAAGAGTGTCTTGTAATCGTTGTAAGGTTGCAAAATAAGTATTATTGGCTGCTTTCCTAAAGGCTGTTGGCCAGATTGGCCAGCTCCGACCTTTCTCCTTTCTCCAGTCTTATGTGCGCGTAAATCTTATTTCCTTTTACACGGTCAATAAGATAAGACAGGCCGTTACTCTGAGAGTCCAGGTAAGGTGTATCAATCTGGAAAATGTCGCCCGTAAAAATCATTTTCGTATTCTCCCCTGCCCGTGTAATTATGGTTTTGACCTCATGGGGGGTGAGATTTTGAGCTTCATCAATGATAAAGATGATGTTGGATAAACTTCTCCCTCTGATATATGCCAGGGGTGCCACAACAATATGCTCCTTGTCCAGCGCTTCAGTAATATTCTTGAACTCTTTGTCCTTTTCGCGATACTGTGAATGGATAAACTTCAGATTGTCATAAAGAGGTTCCATGTAAGGGCTGATCTTGGAATTCACATCGCCGGGAAGAAATCCTATATCACGGTTAGATAAGGGTATGATGGGTCTGGCCACAAAAAGCTGCTCATAATTATTGCGTTGTTCCAGCGCACCGGCCAGGGCAAGCAGGGTTTTGCCGGTTCCTGCCACGCCCTGAAGGGTTACCAGCTTGATGTCGGGGTTTAGGATGGCGTCAAGGGCAAATACCTGTTCGGCATTGCGGGGAGTGATCTTTTGAATGGTACGCTTGTCAATTCTTTCTATCAGGCTGGTAATCGGGTTGTAATATGCAAGAACCGAACTGTTATTGCTCTTGATAATATAGTAATGGTTGGGTAAGGGGTTTTTAAGGCCAGCTAATGCAGGGTTGCAACTACCTTTCTCATAAAGTAAGTCAATGATGGTATTTTCCTGCAGGATTACCTCGCTTTTCCCGGAGTATAATTCATCAACATTTTTTACTTTTCCCGTTTCGAAATCCTCGGCTGTCATATTGAGCGACTTAGCCTTAAGCCGTAAATTGATATCTTTTGAAACCAGCACTACCCGTCGCTCAGGGTTTTCCCGGGCCAGAAAAAGAGCAGTGTTGAGGATACGGTGGTCTGGTTTGTCTTCGCCAAAAACCTGTGTGGCGTCAAGCCCGTTGGGCTTGTTCATCACTACCCTGATTCTGCCACCTTTGGGGTTTCTCAGGGGTACCCAGTCCTGTAGAGAAGTGGATTTTGAAAGCGTGTCGAGTTTGCGCGTAAACTCTCTGGCCTCAAAGTTTTTGGTGTCATTTCCTTTTTTAAACTGATCAAGCTCCTCAAGAACGGTGATGGGAACAGCAACATCGTTGTCCTCAAAGCTCATAATGGCATCATGATTATATAATATAACTGAAGTGTCTATGACGAAAATTTTGCACTCTCCCTTTTTTTTACTGGTTTTTGGGGAAGTGGTCTTGGACCGGGAGGCTTTCTTTTTTTCTAAATTAATATTTTCCATAAAATATGGGCTGTTTAAAAGCGTTTAAGGGACATAGAACTGATATTTTCATTCAGTTGGTCAAAAAAGATTGCTTTAAAGTTATGCAAGAAATGGGGTGTAAATCAGCAGTTGCATCAATTCTTTTTAACCATTACCTGTTAATATCCCTGTAACTGACA
>SLPR01000288.1 GCA_007131895.1 Bacteroidales bacterium
ATAAATTATTTCTAATTCAACTGTCAGTATATCCACTATTTGTTCTGAGAGACAGAACAAATCAGGGTTTCTTTGATATGCCTGTTCTGCAATACGCTGACATCCAACAAATAACAACAGGGATGATTTGTTAACAGAAGAAAAATTAAGTGTTTCACTTAGACATTTCACTTACCAGATGCTTTACATCCAAAAAAGTAAATATAAGATAAAAAACCAGGAAACTCAGAAAAAACGGCACTACATCTTCACGATGAAAAATACCATACAGAATAAGAATCATCAGGTAAAACATCAACTTTATACCCGAAGAAACCAGGTGAAATATTTTTGAAGAAGCTGAGTCTTTCGTTTCTATTTTATGGTTGGCGATTCTGCTAACAATATGCACCAGGTAAAAGAAAGGAACAATATACAACAGATTATCGCTTACCATTGCTTCAGGAGCATAATAATAAAAGCCCAGGGTAAATGCAAAAAGCACAGCAGATACAATTGTAAACCTTACCAGGGGATTTAATTCTAATGTCATGGAACTTCAATTTGGAGGCTTCCCTGAAAAGAATACCGGAATAACAGGTATTCTTTATTCCGGTATCCTCTTAAAAAATCAATCTATTTCTTGGGTTGCTCTGGCCGTGGTGGAGTTTTCATATCTTCTGCGCTGTCTTTATCCATGGTACAGGTGCCGGTAAACCGGGCTCCTGGTTCAATGGCGAGTTTGTTGGTTACGATTTCGCCCCTGAGGCGAGAGGTGGCTTTTAGGGTCAACAGTTCAGAAACCTCTACTTTGGCTTTGATATTGCCAGAGAAGTCTGCATTTTGACAGTATATCTCACCTTCAATAATACCCGTATTACCGACTACAATTTTCCCTTTGGAGTATACCTGTCCGATTAAGGTTCCATCAATACGGATATCTCCGTTGCTTTTTACTTCACCTTTTATAGTTGTACCATTGCCAATGAGGTTTATGGACGTGTGTTCTGCATCGCTGTTTTTAGCCATTGTTTTATCCGTCTTTTTTTTATTACCAAACATTATTATAATTCTGAAATTTTAAAAATAGTTGTTGCATTTTCCTTATTAGGTATAATAAATTTTACATTCCTGAAAGCAAGGTTTCTTAGGAATTATGCTATTTTAAAGCAAAAGTAAAATAAAAATACACTAAACAAAAGGTTTTTATTCAAGATCAATATATACGCGGTTGAAAAAGTCAAGGTATTCATCCAGTTTTCTGTCCTGATAAAACAGCGGATAATTCTCAACGCTAATGGCAAAGCCATTATATGCATTCGCATCATACTCTTTTTGTTGCAAGCTTGCTTTCATTTGGGTTCCGTATGCAAGGGCTTCGCGGGCCGAGGGGAAGTTTGTTATGGTTATGAGCTGTCTGTTCTGGTCAAAAAACAGCGTGCTCATATTTAGATTTTTCTCGGCAAACTCCTCCCTGTTATACATATTGATTTCATTTCTTAATTGCCTTATTTGCAATTTTTGTGTGTTAATCAGCAAGACGTAAAAATGGACTGCATCAGGGTTAAAAGAAAACACTGCATCTTGCATGTCAATTTTTTCGCGACCAGCACCACCCCGCTCACTTCTTCTGCCACCTCTGGCCGAAGCATCCGTTTTATCCTCAGCCACTAAAGCTCCTCCTCCCAGGAAAGCGAGCAGGTTGGTGGCTGGTTCGTGAACTTCGGTGTCAGTATAATTTTCTGTGACATAATTAAGCTGCTCTATCAAAGTTTCTCTTTCAGCAGAGCGGGCCAGCACAAGTGCTTTGAGATAGGAAAAGCGGGCAGCTTGTTCCCTGGTTGTTTCAAGGTCATCAGATTGACTTTGGACAACCAGCTCCATGGCAAGAGGATAATTTTCACTGATATAGGCATTGTATGCACGGGTATATAGCTCTTTAACCCTGTTTTGACGGGCCATGATGTTTTCACGATAATTGGGGTCAGAAAGTATCATGGCAAAATCAGTATCGGGAAAGTCATTAATGATTAAATTCTTGTAAAAATCAGCCCGTACTGTATTCCCGGCTTCTGCATAGAGTGTATACAGGAAATAGTAACTGATGAGCTTGTGTTCAGTTTCCGGAAACCGGGTAATTAGCGCTTCAAAATACTTTATGGCACTGGGAAGATCAATGAGTCGGTCTTTGAAAATCATGGCTACATTGTAGTGAGCGTGTGCCATGCGATCATTGGAAGCAGCCTTTTTTTCAGGAGTTGTTGGCACATTTTGCATCAGGCTTGCTCTTGTTACTCTTCCGGAAGGATCCATTTCTTCACCGTCTTCCATGTCAAAATCGCCCATATCGCCAAATGCCATGGTTCTCTTGTTACTGATTCGCCATAAGTCTTCCAGGTCTCTTTCTCCCCATTTGGCATAAAACTCGTTGCGTCCAAAACTCATAGCCGATGGATTATAAAAATACCAACCTCCATCACCGGCACCGGGAGCCTGCCCCCTTCCTGACCTTGCCATTTGCTGACGCAACTGCGCCCTCTCCTGCTCCATTTGCTGCTCCAGGCGTGCCTGTTCGGCAATTTCTTCAATGATGATATCAAGTATTGCATTTCTGTCGGCTGTACTCATGGCTGCCAGTCTCTGCAACGAATCCTCTCTTTCTATGCGACGCAGGTTATGTGCCAGCTCTCTGAGCAAAACATTTTTCTTCCCGGCGGCTTCATGCTCGGGGTATTCGCGCGACAAATACACCATGGTACTGTCGTACATTCTGGCAGCTTCCAGATACTCCTTGTTTTTCAGGCTGATTTCAGCCAATCTCAGAAAGGTAACTCCCTTTTGTGAAGCATTTCCCCGGAAGTTTTCCAGTGCCAGATTATAATACTCAATGGCCTGCTCCTCTTTGCGTTGCCTCATGGAAAACTGTGCCAAAGCGTAATAGATCTGGTCGCGAAAATCTCTGTTTTTGCTGTCACGCAGCATCCCCGTTAATTCAGAATGGATAAACCTGCTGTCGCCACTTTCTGTATCAAAGGCCATGGCCATATTGATCCGGGCCTGGAAGGCCATTTCAAAATCAGGATTCAATTTCAAAACCCGTGCATAGGTTTGCTGAGCTTTGGGGTAGTTTCGTTCCTGATGGTAAGCCTGTGCCTGGATAAAAGTTAGACGTGCCCTGCTTTTTCTTCGTGGGGCCAACTGGATAGAACGTTCAAGATAGGGTACAGCCTGGGCGAAGTTGCGCTGTTGAAGATGATAATCTGCATATACTTTATTGTACAGGTAAATGCCTTCTTCATCCACAAGTCCTTCTTCAATGTTTCTGGCCACCCTGACGAGTATCTGCTGTGCGTTGTTATACTGTCCTGTTTTGATATGCGATTTGGCAACCCAAATTTTTGAATGGTACTTTAAAGGTGAATCAAACTGACGGATTACATACTGGAAGGTGAGGACAGCAAGATTATGATCTCCTTTAAAATAGTGACTGCGGGCAATCAGAAAGTAAGAGTCATCAATCCAGCGGTTATACTCTACTCCCCTGATATTCATGGAATGTCTTCTGATGGCGGTGCTGGCTTTCTGGTAGGCTATATCCATGTTTCCGGCTATAGAGGCTGCCTGTTGATCACTTCCGTACCTGAAGACACTCAAAACATCTTCATAATTATCTTCATGCATCTGATCAAGTCGGTACAATCCATCCCGATAACTTTCTCTTGCATTAAAATAACCATTATACTTGGTGGTAATGCTATGGTAATTTCTGTTGACAAAGGTATTCTTCTGGGTAGAACAAGCCCCCCCTATTATCAGTAAAACGATGTATACAGCAATACGGGGATGTAGTAATTTCTTCACCGGAATATTCAAGTTTACAAAATTTTGAGTTTCTCTGTTTCTATAACTACTAATTTGCAAATTTATTTCAAATAAGGGTGCTTTTCAAATAAATTTTTAGCTGATGAGATATTTCAGGGCTGTTGCAATGAAGTTGGGATGATAACTGGTTTTTCACCAATTCATTATTCACATACACAAACGAACCGGCATAGTCGCGTGTGTTACTGACACGGCCTTCCTGATGTACGAGTTGCTGGCGGATTTTCTGGCCGGTGGCGGTGTAGGTGTATTGGAGCATGGCTTTGGTTAATATTATAAAAGATTGATGGGGTAAATATAAGGATAATCCGGAGTATTGGCAATCAAAAGATCAATAGTGTCAGGAAAGAATATTGAGACGCGCCGTTCAGGCGCGTCTGTACAAAAGGTTCGGGGTTTATGGGATGAGACGCGCCAGGCAGGCGCGTCTTTACATGGGGCTACTTTCGGAAATATCTGTCGGTTCTCCAATTCATTGGATTTTCGCTGATATATTGGTTGATTTTTCTATAAGATGCTTCACTTCTGACAATGTGATCATGAAAACGTTCATACCAGCCAGGCCAGAGAACCTTTTTTTCATTAGCATATTTGGTGATTCGACCTTTAAAATGGTTTATCAACGATGAAAGGGAGTTTTTCAGAAGAGGTCCAAACCTGTTACTTTTAATTGAGTCAGTATTGTTTATTAGATACAGAAGAAGGTGTATATGGTTGGGCATAACCATATGATTGAGAATTTTGACTTGTTCCTTCTTCTTATTTATACCATCTATTGAATCATTAGCAAACATACCCAAATCATTCAGGTTCATTTTGCCTTTCAATACCGACCCAAATGCCGGAATCATATTGTTTGTACAAATCGTTACAAAATAACATGCACTTTTACGATAATCCCATCCTGAAAGTCTGGCCGACGGAATCCTATATTTCTCTTGAAATAAGTTCCTTTTACTTTTATTATCTTCCATAGCTTCACCAATTTACCTTTCAATTTACAAAATCTACAAGTATTAATCAAGAAAACCAAAACATAATTCACTGTACAACTCTGTAAAGACGAGCCTTTCCGGCGCGTCTCTCTATTTTTTACCTGCATGAAGTTGTACAGACGCGCCTCACCGGCGCGTCTCAAAAATACACTCGCACATGGTGCTGACACGTCCATCCTGATCTACGAGTTGCTGGCGGATTTTCTGGCCGGTGGCGGTGTAGGTATAGTGGAGCATGGGTTTGGTTAATATTATAAAAGGTTGATGGGGTAAATATAAGGATAATCCGGAAT
>SLPR01000170.1 GCA_007131895.1 Bacteroidales bacterium
AAATACTACTTTTTATAGCTGGGACACCCAAAACGGGTGTCCCGAAAACCGCATACACCTGTATTACAGACACTAAGCGTGTATTGGGAAAATTAGGTGTCGAAGTCAGGAGTAAAATCGTGCAGGGGCATGGGCATTTCATTATGCCCATGCCCCTGTTGCATTATGTTGCCGCTATGGCGGCTGGGTTTTGTTTTTACAGGTTGCATCTTATGAATAGTATATATAACTTTGGTTAAAACTCAATTGTTATCCTAAAATCTTGTAATATGCTCAAAAAAATACACTTTTTATTTACCCTGGTTGTGTTTCTGATTATAACACAAGGCGCAAAAGCCCAATACACCACACCCGGAAACAACCTCAGCCTAACCCTCCAGGAACTGGTGGGCATGTCAGGCGGAGTGGTTACTGAAACGGACGGCGATTTCTTTATCAATAGTACGCTTACCATCGCCGCTACCGATACCCTTAAAATCCTGGAAGCTGAAACCATTCGTACTGCTGCCACTGTGCGTATTGAGATCATGGGAAAATTTATTTCTGACCCCGCAGAAGGCATGGTGATTTTTACCGCCCAGGATACTACTTCATCCGCAGCCAATTTTCGCGGCTTTCGATTCGAAGATGCTGACCCGGCAGTGTTTCGCAATACAGTAGTGAAATACGGTGGGGGCATTCAGTTGATTGGCACCGAAGCACTGTTTGAACATTGCATAATGCGAAACAATGGGCATTCCAATGTTTCTGCTGCCATTACCTACAGCAACAGCAGTCCTGTAATACGGTACAGCGAGTTCAGGGAAAATTCACGATCTGCCCTGGCTTCAGGAGCCAATGTGCTGGGGTCTCCAAAAATTATGTACAGCTCATTTATCCATAATACCACCGAAAACAGCAACCGACCACAAATCAACCTCGGACCCGGAGCTGCTGATACCATTAAAATTGTTGGGAATTATGTGGAGGGCCTCTACCCGGTTGTAGGTGGTATTGCCGTCAGCAACCTGCTGGGAGGAGGTAGTTCAAAGGTGCTCATAGCGGACAATGTTATTGTAAACAACCGTTACGGATATGCCCAGACGGGAAACAACATCAGTTCGGTGGTTCGGGGAAATACTATCCTTAATAACGACATACAAGGTAATCCCATGCAGGGAGGTAGCGGCCTGAATTTTAACGGAGTTACCAACAATCACGCTATTGTAAGGAGTAACCTCATTTCCGGCAACCTCTGGGGGGTTACCATTCAGAATACTGCTCAGCCTGAATTCGGCACCGCTGAAGATCATGGCGGGAATGTTTTCTTTGACAACGGCAACTCCGGTCAGATATACGCTCTTTACAACAATACCCCCAACCCCATCAATGCCATCGGGAATTACTGGGGCGGCAACACAACAGAAGAAGCTGAACAGCATATTTTTCATCAGCCGGATGATGCCGCACTGGGCCTGGTAACTTATCTGCCCATCATGCAACTGCATCCTCAAGTAAACAGTTTTGCTTTCAGGGCAGAAGACAATGAAGGTTTGCAGGAAGACCTGATGGGAATCATTGACTCAGAGAATCACCAGATAACCGTTTATGTAGCTGCCGAAACGGATGTTACCCAGCTGATTCCTGATTTTTCTGTCGCATTGGGTGTGTCTGTAAGCCCTGACAGCAATGAACCCCGGGATTTCACCCAGGATGTGGAATACACACTTTCAGTACCACACGGCGACGAACAGGTCTGGACCGTTACATTGGTAACCGAAGAACCGGATCTTTTTATTGTATCCTTCCAGGTGAAAGATGAAAACCAGACCTCCATTGATAATGCCGTCATTACTCTCAATGGAGATACCAATGATGCCGGCGATTATGTGTTTGAAGGTTTGATGCCGGGAATATATGATTATACTGTGGCTGCACCCGGATATATCCCTGCAGAAGGCACCGTTGAAATAACAGACGATAATGTGGATGTTGAAATAACCCTTTCACTGCTAACTTATCAGCTGACTTTTGTGGTTACGGATGAAGATGGAGCCGCTGTTGAAGATGCTGTTATCTACCTTGACGGCGAAGAGTATCCTGCCGGCGAGTATGTCATTGATGGACTTCTGCCCGGCACGTACGATTATGCTGTGAGTGCAGAGGGATATGAAACAGTTGTGGGAACGGTGGAAGTTGTGGATGAGGATGTGCAAGAAATGGTAGTGCTCACATGGTTGCGTTATGCACTGACCTTTGCTGTTATAGATGAAGATGGAGCCGCTGTTGAAGATGCTGTTATCTCCCTGGACGGCCAAGAGTATCCTGCCGGTGAGTATCTGATCGAGGGCCTATTGCCCGGAACGTATGATTATGCTGTGGCTGCTGAAGGATATGAAACTGTTATGGGAAGTGTGGAAGTTGTGGATGAGGATGTGGAAGAATCGGTAGTACTCACATGGTTGCGTTATACACTGACCTTTGTTGTTACAGATGAACAAGGCGTTGAAGTGGAGAATGCCGTTATAGTGCTGGATGGCCATACCTATGAGCAGGGAGTGTATGTTTTTGAAGATATGCTGCCAGGCATTTATGATTATACCGTGGATGCAGAAGGATATCATTCGGTTGCCGGCACTGCAGAGATAGTTGATGAAGATGTGGATGTATTGATTGAACTGGAGATCATCGTATCCGTAAACGAATGGGACAGTAATGCTTTTAGCCTTTACCCCAACCCGGCCTCTCATTATGTGATGTTGCGTAACTCTGCTGATGCAGCTGCTAAAATCATTGTCACCGATCTCAATGGCAGAATTGTTTTTCAAACCCGGATAGATAAAGGCGAAAAACAACTGAATGTTGAGGGACTGAAAGAGGGAATTTACCTCCTTCGTGTGGTTACCGGCGATACCATTGCAGTAAGAAAACTGAGTGTGGTAAGGTAATCTCTCCTTTTATCAGTATCAAAATTGTGGTCTCAGGGTTGCTGAAATGTTTTCCGGCATCGCGAGGCCATATTTTTTGAGGAGCATTTTACGCACTATCGTTTGTTATTATTGGTTTTCGTGAGCTCATTTCGTTCGGATCATTGTCTGTTGAGCGCCCCGTGCTCATGCAGGCTTCACTTGCCCATGTTACCTTTGAGCTTTTCCGGCTTTACTCTTGCCAAAGGTGAGCCGGCTTTACTTAAGCTTTTGCGAAAAGTGCTTTTGTCCAGCCCTTCCCATTGCACCCTGGTAAATGTTTTTATGGCATCGACAGGCTCGAAGCTTGGTTCTTTGCAGGGGGTGGCGAACTTGATGTTGTGGGGGCATACCTGCTGGCAAATGTCGCAACCAAAAATGTAACCCTCTGTTTTGCCGGTAAATTCCTTCGGGATCGGATCTTTTAATTCAATGGTAAGGTAAGAAATGCAGCGTCTTGCGTCAATGATGCCCGCGGCGGTTATGGCCCCGTTAGGGCAGGCATCCATGCAGCGGGTACATTTACCGCAGAGATCCTTTTCAAAGGGGGTGTCGTAGGGAAGTTCGGAATCGAGAATGATTTCAGCAAGAAAAAAATAACTTCCTTTTCGGGGAATGATAAGGCAGGAGTTTTTCCCGGGGGCTCCCAGGCCACATTGTTGCGCCCAGTATCTTTCCAGAACCGGCGCAGAATCGGTAAATACCCTGGCCGAATCTACGGTTGTATGCTCCTGTATGAATTCAAGCAAAGCGTACAGCTTCTTTTTGAGAACATGATGGTAATCTACCCCGGCAGCGTATTGCGATACTTTGTAATGGGCTTCAGAATGCTGAAAGTCTTTCTGATGATAATTCATGGCCAGGGAAATCACCGTTTTTGCTCCCGGCACGAGCAAGGTGGGGTCTTTTCTTTTTTCTTTGTGATTGGCCATATAATGCATCTGTCCGTGGTAGTTGTTTTTCAGCCATTGATCCAGATGCTTTTGATGGGTTTCATTGACACTTTGGGCAGGGGCAAAACCAACAGCATCAAAGCTGAGCTCCATCGCTTTTTCTTTGATGCGTTGAGCCAGTAAGCTGTTATGGTTTTGCGTTGGGGTCATATCAGTCAAAAAGAGTACTCTGGGGTGGGTTTTTTACCCGACCCAGGTGTTTGTAGGCCATGTCAGTAGCTTCTCTTCCCCTTGGGGTTCTCATGAGATATCCTTCCTGGATAAGAAAGGGTTCATAGACTTCCTCTATAGTGCCGGAGTCTTCCGACACGGCAGTGGAGATGGTGGTAAGTCCGACCGGTCCGCCTTTGAATTTGTCGATGAGGGTAAGCAACAGCTTATTATCCATCTCATCCAGACCGTTTTTATCTACGTTAAGAGCATTGAGACCATAAAGTGCAATTTCCATATCAATGGTTCCATTGCCCTTCACCTGGGCAAAATCTCTTACCCTGCGCAAAAGTGCGTTGGCAATACGCGGTGTGCCCCGGCTTCGCCGGGCAATCTCCATAGAGGCATCATCGGCTATTTCAACGTTGATGATGGAGGCCGATCGTTTGATGATACGATTGATAAGGGTGGCATCATAATAGTTGAGCCTTGCGTTGATGCCAAAGCGAGCGCGCAGGGGTGAGGTGAGCAACCCCGACCGGGTGGTGGCCCCGATAAGGGTAAAAGGGCTGAGGGTAATCTGTATGCTTCGGGCATTGGGACCGGTTTCAATCATTATATCGATTTTGTAATCTTCCATGGCCGAATACAGGTACTCTTCTACTACCGGGCTGAGCCTGTGTATTTCATCAATAAAAAGCACATCGTTTTCCTCAAGGTTGGTAAGAAGTCCTGCCAGGTCCCCGGGTTTGTCCAGCACAGGGCCCGATGTTATTTTGAGTCCTACCCCCATTTCGTTGGCAATGATATGCGCCAGGGTGGTTTTCCCAAGTCCCGGAGGGCCATGAAAAAGCACATGATCAAGGGCTTCGCCACGCTGACGGGCGGCATGCACAAAAACCCGAAGGTTCTCAATGGTTTTTTCCTGCCCGGTAAAACTTGAAAAGCTATCGGGGCGCAACGCTTTCTCATACTCTTTCTCTACCTTGTTCATGCGACCAGGATCCGGGTCAAGTATTTCGTTTTTTGTCATTCAAATACTACCTTTCATTTATAGGTTTTGGCAGGTGGCTCCTAACAAAGAAATCTCCTTCAATTCCCTGCTTCACAAAATTAAGCTTTTAGAATGAATAATCTATTCGGAGCATCAAACCTTTGAACCTCTTCGCCGTTTCGCTTGTTTTAATTCTTGTCACATCGTTTTATGTTTCTGTCTAACTTTTTTTACTTTCAGGTAAAACGATTGCAATTTTTTCCTATATTTATATATTGAAATTGAATAAAAACATTTAAACCGGATTGTTATGAGTGAAATTGTAGTAGCCATAGATTTTTCTTCTTGTTCGGTTAATGCCACCAGAACGGCAGTAATATTTGCGAATGCTTTTGATGCTAATATTACTCTTGTGCATGTATGTAAGCCCTGCAGCGATGAGTCAGTATATCCCGACACACAAGATATTCACTATAAGGAGGCAGAAAAAAGACTGAAAGATATGATCAATGATTTTGGCCCCCTGCTGAAAAAGGAAATGCGCTTTCGCATACGCAAAGGCAAAGTGTATTCCGAGATAGTCAATGAAGCCAAATACAATGATGCTGTGATGCTGATTGCCGGAACCCATGGCATATCAGGCTTCGAAGAATACTTCATTGGCAGCAATGCCTACAGGCTGGTTTCTCTTTCCCCTTCACCCATGGTGTCCATCAGAACCATGTTTCAGAAAAGAGAAATCAAGAAGATATTGTTTCCCATTGACTCATCACGCGATACCCGGCAAAAAACCAATTTTGCTGCCGAAGTGGCAAAAAAGCTAAACGCAGAAGTTCGTGTGCTGGGCGTTTATGACACAGGGATTAAGGAAATAAGAAAGAAAATCAAAAACTATACGCACCAGGTGATGAAGTATTTCGAAAAGAATGGTATCAAATCTTCTATAGATTATGCCGAAGGTAAGAAGGCTTCGGGAATAATCCTGGATTATATCAACATCCATGATCTTGACATGGTGGTTATGATGAGTGACAAAGACAGCAGTACCATGATCATTGGCAACGAAGCCCAGAGAGTGATCAACCACTCTCCTGTACCCGTGCTGAGTATACACCCCAAAGAAACCTCCAGTTCCTCCATTTCGCTCAGTGGAAGTGGTTGATGCGCATCATGACAAATAAGATTCAGTGTTACAAAAAAGAAGAGGCTTGTCGTATGAACAGCCTCTTCTTTTTTGTTGTGCCAAAGAGCACTGATGGTGTCCTTTGGGTTGCCAGTGGATGAACCTAAGGCCCGGCATGCTGGCGTTGATGCAGTTTAGTATCCAAAAACCTGCTCCAGGGTGAGGAAATGAACTTTTCCGTAATCTTCAAGTGCTTCAATGTCCAGTTCATCTTTTTTGCCTAAAACAAGGATGGCGTAGTTGCTGTCTTTTACATATTGACCATGAAATTCTTTGATATCGTTGAAGTCCATTTGAGGCACCTGCTCATAAATTGTCCTGCGCATATCAAAATCGCGACCCATTCTTTTGGCCGATTCATAATTGAACAACACTCCGGTTCGGGTGATTCTTTCGGTATTGATTCTTTCAACAATGGATTCGCGGGCGGTATGGAAGGAGTTTTCTGATAAAGGCATGTCTTCCAGCAGGTTGCTCATCCCCTGCATGGCATCTGAAAGTTTGTCGTTCTGGGTGCCGATAAATGTATAGATATAGTGACTCCTGTCTGGCCTTGAAGGGGTTGTATAGAATGCAAAAGCGCTGTAGGCGAGTCCTTTTGCTTCACGCAATTCCTGGAATACAATGGCCGACATGCCTGTTCCGAAATAGGAATTGAAAAGATTGACCGTGGGGATTTTTTCTTCCCTGTATTCAGAAGCCTTTGAAAGCATCATCAGGTCAACCTGGGTCATGTCAAAATCTACCACAAACACTTGGGTCTGGTTTCTTGCTACCTCTTCAAAAACAGTTTCCTGCGGCAGCGGTTGAAGTGCCTGAGGCAGCCTGCGGTGTTTCTCAAGCAGAACTTTCAGCTCCCCGGGCTGGTGGGTGCCATAATAAAGAACCCTGTGCTGGTAGCTGGTAAGGTTGTGAATGCGTTCAAGCAACTCCTGGCTCGTAACCCCCATTAACTCTTCTTCGGATAAAATGTTTTTCAATGGCGATTCTTCTCCGTACATGGCATAATCAAACATTGCAGTGCGCAAGATGTAATTTTTGTTGAGTTTATTGTTTTCGCGCTGACGCAAGATATCTCTTTTGAGGTTTTCCAGGGCCTGCTCATTGGCTGTAGCTTCGCTCAGCAATTCCTCAAAAAGCTTCAGGCCTGCTTCCATGTTTTCGCTTAGCCCGCTCAGGAAAACATACACCTGTTCGTTGGAGTTGAAAACATTGAAGTTGGTTCCTGTGCGGTAAAACTGTTGTTTGATTTCTTCAGGCGAGTGCTTTTCCGTGCCCAGGTATTCCAGGTACCTGATGGCAAGACCCAGTTTCTGGTCATGGTTGTTGCCCATATCGAAAAGATAATACAGGGTAAAGGTCTCATCTTCCACATTGCGGTTGTAATACAGCGGGATGTTTCCCTGGATGGAATATTCAGAAATATCATTCTTGTAATCCAGAAAAACGGGTTCAACAGGATCTACTGTCATCTGAGAAATTTCCCTGAAAAAGTCACTTTGGTGATCGCGGTTGAGTACCACAGGAGTGATAAGAGGTTTGTCCAGCTTGACAATGCTTTCATCCGTACCTTGTCTTTTGTAAATCACTGCATAGTTGTTATCCAGATACTCATTGGCAAAAGCAATCACGTCTTCTTTGGTGATTTTTTCCCACCTGTTAAAACGATCCACATAGTCTTCCCAGTCAATACCGCTGGTAAAAGCATTTACCAGGGTCCGGGTCCGTCCGTTGTTGCTTTGCATGGTTCTGATTTCGCTGAGCTTCATGTCGTTGACGATGGCTTCCAGCAACCAGTCAGGGAAGTTTCCTGTTTTGAGATTTTCAACTTCTTCCAGCAGAATTTCTTTTACCTCTTCCAGAGACTGTCCTGATTTGGGTGTGGCGGTGATTTGCAGTGTACTGTAATCCTCCTTGGTAAGGGCAAATGCTCCTGCCCTTAGAACTTTTTGCGCCTGGTTTATATTGATATCAATAAGTCCGGCGGTGCCATTGGAAAGGACTCTTTGCATGAGCATGATAATATCGGCTTCCGGGGTGGTAACTCCGGGCAATCGCCAGCCGATGCGCATAGTTTCTGCGCTGGGACCAAAAACCTCCGCAACAAAAGGTCCGTTTTGAGGAGGGTTCTTATCATAAGAAAAAGCGGGCACGTCGCCTGGTTCAAAATGGCCAAAGTGGTTGTCAATTTTCACGATAAGTTCATCGGGATTGAAGTCTCCCGAGATAATGATGGCCATGTTGTTGGGTACATACCATGTGTTGTAAAAATCGCGGATATTTCTGATGGAGGGGTTTTTTAAATGCTCCTGAGAGCCTAATGTAGTTTGTGTTCCGTAAGTGTGATCAGGATAAAGAATCTCATAGAGTTTGTCAAATACCTTTCGGGCGTCATTGTCAAGACTCATGTTTTTCTCTTCATAAACGGTTTCCAGTTCTGTGTGGAAAAGCCTGAAAATCGGGTTGCGGAAACGCTCAGATTCGATGGTAAGCCAGCGCTCAAGCTGATTGGCCGGAACATCATTGATATAAACCGTTTGTTCCACGCTTGTGTAAGCATTGGTACCCCTTGCACCCAATAGTGAAAGCATTCTGTCATACTCATTGGGGATGGCATACTTCGATGCTTCGTAGGAAACCGAATCAATTATCCTGTAAATGGCGGCTCTTTCGGCATCATCGTCTGTGTGCCGGTGCACTTCGTACAAACTGTCAATCCTGTTGAGATATATTTTCTCTTTTTCCCAGTCAAGGCTTCCGAACTTGTCCGTACCCTTAAACATAAGATGCTCAAGATAGTGAGCCAAACCGGTATCTTCGTGAGGGTCATGTTTACTCCCTGCTCTTACTGCAATGGAAGTATGCACCCTGGGTTCATTTTCATAAACAGTCAGGTATACTTTTAATCCATTGTCCAGTTCATAGATGCGCGTGTTCATAGGATCACCGGGAACGGTGGTGTAGGAATAGCTGCCTGCAACCGTTAAAACCGGAAGCAAAAGGATCATCAGGGAAAAAAGGAGTTTCCCAATTGTGTTTCTTGAATGTTTCATACTTGACTGGGTTTTTGGGTTTTGATACAATAACAACGGGTAAAGTTAAAATATGTGTGAAAACTGAATTAAAAACAGAGAAGTATTAACAATAATTAACGCTATATCTTGCGTGAGCGTCATTGCTGATTATTTGTTAGCTTTGTGCTTTTCCCATAACTTAGAGTGGTGAAATGCACAAGAGCACCGCGCCGCAGGAATAGAAAATGAACCGAAGGGAATGAGTCCCTGAATACCCGTTTAAAAGTATTAACTTTAAGTATTATATTGTAAATGGGTTTGCCCGCATAAGCGGCACAGGTTATTCCGCAACCTAAATCAAATATAGTCGAATAAAATGAGTTCCAGTTTTCCGACATCACAGATTTTTGAAATTTCTACTGAAGAGCAGTTTAATGATATGGCTCTGAAGGTGTTTCAATATCAGTACCTAAATAACAAGGTTTACCGGCAGTTTTGTAAGGCTCTCATCTGTCCGGTTGACTCGCTTCAGCATTACTCACAAATACCCTTTCTTCCCATTGAGTTTTTTAAACAGCATCCGGTGCTCTGTGGAGATAGTTTGCCTGAACTTGTTTTCACAAGCAGCGGTACTGGCGGAGGTCAGGCGAGCCGTCATTATGTGAGGAGTCCTGAGATTTACCATGAAAGCTTTACCAAAGCATTTCGTCTGTTTTTCGGAAATCCTGAGGAGTATCATATTCTGGCTCTGTTGCCGGGGTATCTTGAAAGATCAGGGTCGTCGCTTATATATATGGCGGATGAGTTAATCCGGCAGAGTAAGAGTTTGCACAGCGGATTTTATCTCAATGACCTTGGCAAGCTGAAAGATAAAATCATTGCCCTGCGGAGCGACCCGCGAAAGGTGCTATTGCTGGGTGTAAGTTTTGCCTTGCTGGATATGGCTGAACACTTTCCTGTGCAACATCCCGGACTTATGGTGATGGAAACCGGGGGGATGAAAGGCAAAAGGAGGGAGCTGGTTCGTGAAGAGCTTCACGGAATACTAAGTCAGGCTTTTGGTACAGACAAAATTTTTTCTGAGTATGGAATGACCGAGCTGCTTTCCCAGGCTTATTCACATGGAATGGGTCTGTTTGCTGCTCCTCCCTGGATGAAGATATTGATTCGAGAGCCCAACGATCCGCTTTCTGTCAGCACCGCAAAAGTATCGGGCGGTATCAACGTAATCGATCTTGCCAATGTGTATTCCTGTTCTTTTATTGCTACCCAGGATCTTGGAAAAACACACGAAGATGGACTATTTGAAGTTTCCGGCAGGTTTGACAGCAGTGATATAAGGGGATGCAATTTGATGATAACCTGAATTTTGAGTAAACACTGTTATTTCAATGCGGCTCATTTGGGTAAGATAATTTACCTGTTTTTGGAAACTGTTAAAAAAACCTATATACCATGCTGAAACCCTCTACTCACAGAACCGGAAGAATTTTGCTTACCGGCATGCTTTTGAGTATTGTTGTGGCTGTATTTCTGGCATCCTGCACCCGGACATCCAATAATTATCCCAAAGCAATCAATGGAATTCTGGATGTAGGGAATCTGTTTTCAGAAAAACAATTTTCTCTTTACCTGGACGGCGAGTGGGAGTTTTATCCCAACCAGCTGATTCCCCCTTCAGAAATACATTTGTATACAACAGTTTTCACCATGAAGTCTCCCGCTTTCTGGCAACAAGATCTGACAGGAGAAAGAATCCATTATGCAACCTACAGGCTGCGTGTAGTAAACCATAACCTGCCTTCGGTATTCAGCATCAGGAACCAACAAATATTCAGTGCTTTCACCTTGTTTCTCAATGGCTCAGAAGTGCTTGCCAACGGGAAGGTTGCAACCAGCAGGGCAGAGGAAGAACCCAGCTATCATCCTAAAACAGTAAGTGTGTATTCAGATGCGGATACACTTGAGTTTGTTTTGCATGTTTCCAATCATAATTATCGCGAAGGGGGGATTTTTGAATCCATCATAATCGGTCAGGTTTCAAGCCTGCTTAAAAACAATCTTGCCCGCTCCGGCTTTGACTTTTTCCTTGCCGGAAGTTTGCTGATAATGGCCATTTATTATTTTGGGTTGTTTTTCGTCCTTCGAAAAGAAAAATCATCACTGTATTTCAGTATTTTTATATTTATATCCATCATCAGGCTGTTGGTTACCGGTCAGCGATTGCTGCTTTTTATTTTTCCTTCCATGTCATGGGAAGGTATGCTCAGGCTGGAATACGGTTCCTTTTATCTGGCGCCCGTGTTTTTTATCCTTTTCTTCAATGCAGTCTTTCGGGAGGAGGTGAAGATATACATTGTAAATATTGTGATGGCTGTTTCCGGGTTTTTCACCCTGTTGGTGCTGATGACCCCGGTAAGTTTCTTCTCTGCTACCTTGCCCTATTACCAGGTATATGCCAGCATATTGGGCATAGCTTTAATCATCTGGATAGCCAAGGCCCGCAGGGATGGCAAAGAAGGTGCATTGGTGCTGCTTCTGGGGATTGTCATCCTTTTTGTCAGTCTTTTGCACGATATGATTTATGCCTATGGTAGCTATAGGGGAAGTGAAATTTTCCCCGCAGGATTGTTTTTGTTTATTCTTTGTCAGTCTTATGTTCTGTCCATCAGGTTTTCGTTGCTCAACAAAGAAAATCAGAACCTTTGGGACGAACTGGATTATAAAAACCGAAACCTTGAGCAGCTGGTCAGGGCCAGAACCCTTGAATTGCTTGAACAGAAAAAAATACTGGAAAAAACCAATCTTGAACTGGAGAATCAAAAGGAAACCATGATAAATCAGGGGCAGACTCTTGAGTTTATTAACGAGCTGCTTGAAAAAGAGAAAGGAAAGACAGATCAATTGCTGCTGAACGTCTTACCCAGCCACATTGCCGATGAGTTGAGAGTTCATGGCAAGTCTTTGGCTCACAGCTACCCCCAGGTGAGTGTTTTGTTTGTTGACTTCGTGAAATTTTCTGAGCTGTCGGAAACCATCCCTCCCGCCGAACTGCTGGAGGAACTACATTTCTATTTTGCCAGCTTCGATGATATTGCCAAGAAGTATAACCTTGAAAAAATCAAAACCATTGGAGATGCTTACATGTGTGCAGGCGGACTGCATGAACAGGCCAGCGACAGCGATGTGAGCAATACGGTGATGGCTGCTTTGGAGATTAAAATGTTTATCATTGCCCTTAAGGAAGAAAAGCAAACTACCGGCGAATCCTGGTTTGATTGTCGTATCGGCATTCATACAGGACCTGTTATTGCAGGGGTTGTGGGTAAAACCAAATTCTCATTTGACATCTGGGGACCCACCGTAAATATTGCCAAAAGAATGGAAGCTGCCTGCGAACCCAACAGGGTAAATGTTTCCGAATTTACCTGGCAACACATTCGCGATGATTTCGAATGTGCGTCAAGAGGTATAATCTCCATGAAGCATAAGCGCAATATGCAGATGTTTTATGTGGAAGGTGTGAAGAGAAGGCGAAACAGGATCCAAGGATAATCAGGGCAAAACGGAATAAAAGTAAAATCCTCCTGCCATCAGCAAACCTATCCCGCCAACCAGCTCCATGGTCCTGCCAAAGCTTTCCCTGAACTGCAAGCCGTAGAGCAATCCACTGAAAGAGATAAACAACACCATCAAAGCCAGCGTCCAGGCAAAACGCGCCATGCTCAGCTCCATAAACCTAACGGCTATCCCTGCAAACAGCATGTTCATTCCCAGGGCTAAAGCCATGGCAAAAATTACCGGCAAAAGGTTGATGTCATATACTTTTTCATCGGCTTTCTTTTTCCAGGCGTGAATGATCATTCTCAATCCGGTAATCATCAGCATGATAAGCACAACCCATTCACCTCCTCCTTCGGAGCGCCGGGCAAGCACCCCGGCCGAATAATACCCTCCCACAAACAGCACTGCGGCAAAAAGAGAAAAAATAAAGGCCGTCTTAAGCGGGGTGCCGGGTTTGATTCCAGGGCCAAAACGCGCATTGCTCAGGCTTATGGAAAAATAACTCATGGACAGCAAAAGGGGCAGAAGAAATACATACATGTTAACAATAGCACTCATATCTTAAAACTTTATGTCAATACTGTCGGGTTTGAATAAAGAAAGGATTTTTTCCAGCCCTTCGGCGTCGGCCTGATCAAAAGAATTCAGGTCTTTGCTGTCAACGTCCAGCACTCCTGTAATCTCTCCTTTTGAATTTTTCAAAGGCACAACAATTTCGCTGTTGCTGCGGCTGTCGCAGGCTATATGTCCCGGGAACCGGTGCACATCCGGTACAACAATGGTTTTTTTCTCGTTGATAGCAGCCCAGCAAACGCCGTTGTTTTTAGCCAGCAACTGACAGGCTACAGGTCCCTGGTAGGGGCCGGCAATGAGTTCGCCATCATCAAGCAGGTAAAAACCACACCAGAAGAAGTATTCCATCTTGTGGTGCAAAACGGCAGTGATGGTAGCCATTTTTGATAAGTTATTGCCCGGCTTTTCAAGCAAAGTTTTCAATTGATCGTAAATGCGGTTATATCTTCCTTCTTTTCTTTTGAAATCCATGATTTTTATATCGTTTAATTGATGTCCAGCGAATCTAACTATCTGTCACCTCGAACGCAGGGAGAGGTCTGTCTTCAATAATTCTGTACCGGACACCAGTGATTGTTATTAAAAAATGACACTATACAAAGAACCCCGGCAGGCTTCCGGGGTTCAAAGTTATAGGTAATTAATCAATTCCGGATAGGCTGTTGAAAGATTTGACAGGGATACATCAGATTCTTTCCAGCTCGACTGTAAAGTGCCTCATAATAGGAGCTTCAGATACTATTCTAAGTCCTTTGGTTATGCTTTCCCTGCGATCCCAGATGTTTTTCAGGGCTGCAGCTATGTAATCCATGTGATTGTTGGTGTAAACCCTCCTGGGAAGTGCCAGCCTGAGGAGCTCCAGTTGTGGGTAACGGTTTTCGCGGGTCACCGGGTTCCTGTCGGCGAGCAATGTTCCGATTTCCACACCTCTTACCCCGCCCTCAATATAGAGCTCAATAGCCAGGGTTTGGCCCTGAAATTCCTCTTTTGGCAAATTGGGAAGGAACTTTTTGGCATCTACGAATACGGCATGACCACCGGTAGGTACCTGGATGGGAATGCCGGACTGGGTTAATTTTTCTCCCAGGTAAGCAACCTGTCCGATACGTGCTTCAAGATAATCAAATTCGGTGCCTTCCATAAGACCCTGTGCCAGTGCACCCAAATCTCGTCCGGCAAGCCCTCCGTAGGTCAGATAACCTTCGTACATGATGTTGAAAACGCTGGCTTTATCAAACAGCGACTTGTCGCGTAAGACAATAAATCCGCCGATATTTACAATAGCGTCCTTTTTGCTGCTCATGGTAGCACCTTCTACGTAAGAAAACATTTCCTTTACGATTTCCTTGATGGTTTTGTTTTCAAAACCTTTTTCGCGGGTTTTGATGAAATAGGCATTCTCAGCAAAACGAGCGGCATCAAATATGGGCATAACACCATACTTATGGCAAAGGGCCGATACTTCGCGGATGTTTTCCATGGAAACGGGCTGCCCGCCTGAAGTATTGCATGTAACGGTGATGATGCACAAAGGGATTTTTTCTGCGGGGTATTTTTTGAAAACCTCCTCCAGCTTTTCAAGATCAATGTTTCCTTTGAAGGGATGAAACTCCGATGTGTTGCAGGCCTCGTCGATGGTACAGTCAATAGCACGGGCTTTGCGATACTCGATATGGCCTTTGGTAGTGTCGAAATGTGAATTTCCGGGTACAATGTCTCCTTCTTTGATTAGGGCAGAAAACAAAACGTTTTCGGCAGCCCTTCCCTGGTGGGTAGGGAGAAAATGGGGCATGTCGAGCAATTGGGTAATCACGTTCTTCAACTTAAAAAAGCTGCTGGAACCCGCGTAGCTCTCATCGCCCAGCATAATTTCTGACCACTGGTACTGGCTCATGGCACCGGTACCCGAATCGGTTAACAGATCGATAAATACCTGTTCGCTTTTCAGGTTAAACAAATTGTACCTGGCTTCTTTGATCCATTGTTCCCTCTCCTGCCTGCTGCTGCGGTAAAGAGGTTCAATTACCTTCATTTTATAAGGTTCTGCATAGGGTAATTCCATAGCATTACTGTTTTGGGAGTAAAAAAAAGTTGTTAAGAAATTGGAATGATTTGCCGGCAACAGGGAAATTGCCCGCTATGAAAGGGGATGATTTTTCAGTACGAGTCGCGTCGCTTTATATTCAGATAATTCAAACGTGTTGAATTTAATAAATAGGAGTAAAGCATAGATAATTAGCATTTTATCTCTTACAAAAATAATGAAAATTTACCATGCGATCCTAAAACTCTGGGAGGGATTTTGTTTAGAAAAAACCAAGAGCGTATTTTGATGGTGAAAAATCGATATAATTCGACAAAAGGTTAAAAAAACCAAACATGCCCTTTGCGATGATTTTTATGTGTATTTTTATATGTACGAAACCTGAAATGTAAAACCGGAGCCGGGTGTGACTTATTTATGGAAAAGACTTTTCCCCGATAGCGCAGGATTTAAATTTTAATTGTTTGTTTTTGATGCCATTTTTTAATAATACGATGAACCTTCCAACCATCAGCTGTTTATATTGTTGTACTGTGATAAATAGTGCAACTGAATGGCTGTGTTTTGTACCGTAATTATTTCTATACCTGCAAACAAAATCACAACCCTTTCATTGCAAGCAGTGAAAGGGATTTTTTTATGTTTAAATAATGACAAAATGGAAAACCACCGGAATTTTGCTGAAAAACTTTTTCGTGACAATACGGCCGAAGAATGTTTTATGCCCTGTAAAACCGACTCCAACAGGTTTGTCAATGATATCATACAATTGTTGTTTCCTCTTGATGTGCCCGGCAATACAGACGAATACATATTGCGTTTCAGAGAGCTGGAGCTTTTAATGCGAAAACTGCTGTATAACCTGAAGGTTTTGCTTAAAGAATCACCTCAAACCATTGTTGACAATTTCTTTGATGCATTGCCGGGGATTTATGAGAACCTGCGCAAAGATGCCGAATCCATATACAAGTTCGACCCCGCAGCTGCAAGTATTCAGGAGGTGTTTCACGCTTATCCCGGTTTTTATGCCATCACTGTCTACCGGCTATCCCATCAACTGGTATTGCAAAAAGTTCCTGTTTTGCCCAGGGTGTTTTCTGAATACGCTCATGGCAGAACCGGAATTGATATCAATCCGGGTGCTGTAATCGGGAACAATTTTTTTATTGACCATGGCACGGGGGTAGTTATAGGAGAAACCACCCATATCGGCAATAACGTGAAGATTTATCAGGGGGTAACCCTGGGGGCGCTCACCGTGGAGAAATCCCTGGCTGCCACCAAAAGGCATCCCACCATTGAAGACAATGTAATTATTTATGCCGGGAGCACAGTGCTGGGAGGCAAGACAATTGTCGGACACGATTCTGTGATAGGGGGTAATGTATGGCTTACAGCAAGCGTACCTCCCAATTCGGTCGTTTATCACAAAAGTGAAGTAAAGATTCGTTCAGGAAAAAACTTTGGTGAGCCCCTGAACTTTGTTATTTAACATTTTCCAATTCCTATTTTATTGCTAACCCAACTTAATCTTTTCCAAAATGAAAGCAAAAAACATCTTAGAACTAATTGGTAATACGCCCCATCTTCGCATCAACAATCTTTTTTCTTCAGATTATGAGGTATGGATGAAGCTTGAAAAAAACAACCCCGGTGCCAGCATCAAGGATCGCATTGCCCTGTCAATGATTGAAGATGCAGAGCAAAGTGGCGCCCTAAAGCCGGGCGGAACCATTATAGAGCCTACCTCTGGAAATACAGGCATTGGTGTGGCGATGGTTGCAGCTGTGAAGGGTTACAAGGTGATCCTGGTGATGCCCGAGAGCATGTCGCTGGAAAGGCGCAGAATTATGAAAATATTCGGCGCAAAATTTGAACTTACTCCCCGCGAAAAAGGGATGAAGGGAGCTATTGAAAAAGCCACTGAGCTGGTGAAAAACACACCGGGTTCATGGATGCCGCGCCAGTTTGAAAATCCTGCCAATCCTGAGGTTCACAGGAAAAAGACGGCCCGGGAAATCCTGGACGATTTTCCTGATGGACTGGATTACATGATTACCGGCGTGGGAACAGGTGGACACATCACCGGAGTTGCCCTGGAACTAAAGAAGAAGTTTCCGCAATTGAAGGTTTTTGCTGTGGAGCCTGCACTCTCTCCCGTTATCAGCGGAGGAGAGCCCGGACCGCACCCCTTGCAGGGAATTGGTGCCGGATTTATCCCTGATGTGCTCGACCGGTCGATTCTGGATGGGGTGGTTACGGTTACAAAGGAAGAAGCATTTGCTTTTACGCAGCAGGCTGCACTTAAAGAAGGCTTGTTTATTGGGGTTTCTTCAGGTGCGTCGCTTGCTGCAGTGAGTAAAAAGCTGGGAGAAATTCCCAAAGGTGCACGTATCCTTACTTTCTGCTACGATACCGGCGAACGGTATTTGTCAGTAGATGGACTTTTTGAATAAG
>SLPR01000344.1 GCA_007131895.1 Bacteroidales bacterium
CAGAATATTTTTTTTTTTTTTTCAGGAGGTAAGGTTCGCATAGGGCCGGAAACCCTGCCATTTGAATAGAATACCATTCTTACGGGAGCCATCTTCTTACTTTCATCCCAGTAAATCCAGGGCCCCTGCTTCCTGTCTGCGACATAATACCCTCGTCGGGATAAATATCCTGTGGGATAAAAAAACTCCCACGTTCCGGAAGCATTTCCAAACAAATAAACTCCCCTTTGCTTCAGCCTCCCGTTGGGATAATTTACCAGCCACATCCCTTCAAAGAGACCCTCTCTGAATTTTCCTTGTGTATAGCTATTGCCATCAGGGTAAAAAGATTGCCAGAACCCATCCTTTTTACTGTTCAGATACTGACCTGTTTGACTCATCACACCATTTTCATGGTATTCAGTATATGGTCCATTGAGCATGCCATCGGCATACATCGCTACAATCATATTTTTTCCGGAAGGAAAGAATGCTTTGTAATTACCGTTTAATTTTCCATTTTCATAAAAGCCCACCCTTTGTAGTCTGCCATTTTGATAATATGCAAAGAGAGTATCTTCAAATTGCCCTTGCACTTTTCTTCCCTTGTAATTGATACTTCCATTCTCATAAAACTGAAGATAAATCCCGTGCTCCTCCCCCCGCACCATTTCACTTTTAATATATGGTGTACCATCAGGATAGTTCTCTATACGCAGACCATGCGCCAGTCCGTGGCTATATTCTGTTACACTCTCCACCTTCCCGTTTTCATAATAAACGAAAAACTTACCATGCAGCTTTCCATTGAGGTAGGAACCTTTTTGCACAAGGGGGCCATGCTGAAAATAGGATTTGTATTCACCATTCCTTACCCCTTTATCAAAGTTAATCTCCTGATGTATAGCACCATCAGCATAAAACACGCGCCATAAACCCATGGGCAAATTTTGCTCAAATTGTCCTTGCTGACGCAAACTGCCGTTTGGCAGAAAATACTGGTAAGCCCCCTGTTTTACAGTATCCTGCTCATGTACATATCCATAAAAAATCTCTTTCTCCACACTTGTACCGGGATAAAAAACTTCAAACTTCCTTTGCTGGGCAAAGGCATTACCTGGAAAAGCAATGGAAACGAGAACTATTCCTGAAAAAACAACGAGAAAAAAGTTCCTGCCTAAGGGTTTAATCAACATTGATGGTTATTTGCGTTCCTTTCAGTGATGTACTTCCGGGATAATCGAGTATGGCTGCAACAGAATAGGTTCCGGGGGTAAGTCCGGCAGGCATAACCAGCTCAACAGTGCGGGACGATTGGGGATAGGTGGTAACATCGATGGTACGGAAACGGTGTTCCTCTCCGGTTTGCAGGTTAGAGGCTATCAGGAAAATTTTACCGGTAGTGATTCGCTCCCCAATATTATCAAGATTTACGGTAAACACCCTTTCCTCCGGGGTAACCCTTTCAGCTTCCTGCAGCGTATTGATTTCAATTCTGCCAGCATTTCCGGTGGCAGGATTATAAGAAAGGTAGATGTCAATCCTTCCTGCCAGACTCAGCCCTGTCTGCAGGTCTCTGTCGGCAGAGAAGACGGTTTGTTCGGCTGTAGTAACAAAACTCAGAATTCCCCATCTGGAACTGAATTCGTCATTGGGGGCCTGCAGGTTCAATTGCACGGTGCGCGATTCATTGGGCTCGAGCTCAAGAAATCCGGGATTAAGATTTACCCAGTTGGCAATAGAGTTGCGGGTAGACCCGGCCGGTAGCATCTCCATGCGTCCGTCCCGTTGAACCAGAAAATCCTGCAACCTCAGGGTAATGGTTTCTTTGCGGTTGCCATGATTTTTTATGGTAACGGTGCGGCTTTGGGATTCACCCGGTGCAGCATTGAACACCACCCGAACCGGGGCAACTTCAAAATCTTGTGCCACAACACATCGAGGAACAATTAAAACAACGCTTAACAGAAGAAAATAACGAAACCTAAGGTAAAATTGGGTCATTATAGTTTTTTTTTATTGTGTATATCCCTGATATATAAATTTCAGTAAAAACCCTGACAGGCGGAGGATGCCAATCACCCACCTTTATCTGGCGAACATGTTCAATGATGACAACTTTAGACGATTGAAAAACAAAAGTATGCAAATTATTCAGAAACTTCAAAACAGGAATAAAAAATTACGCATTGAACCGGAAAATAGCATTCGAACTGTAACCATTAACGTTGTTCTGAGGTATAAGTTATGGACTGAGGTACATTTCAATTTTTATGGTAACCGGTAATTGCGATATCACAAATTGAATAATTGAGTCCACTATAAAAGCAATACATCCACAAATACACATAAGCAACATAAAATACAAAGCATGTCATCAAAGAGTTATAAGTATTAACATTTGCACAAAGCGTAGCCCGGCATAACCACATGCCAAAACAAGTTTTCGGATTGGGCTTCTGTTTCACAATACAAAACTTTGACATCTGGCAGCATCATTATAGCTGGAGGCTAAGTAAATTCAGTATGATTATTAACTGCCTGGCAGGTGAAATCTACCAGATAAAACAGGTTAAAACCTTATAAAATATTATCGTAAATTTGTATCCACCAAAACAATACAATAGGGTATCTCTATGACCAACCTTATCTATCACCTCCTTTGCAGAACCCTTACGATACTCTTGTTTGGGATTTTCCTGATTGTTACGGTCAGGGTTCAGGGACAGCATCAGCAGGTTCTGAGCCAAAACGTTGCAGAGCGCCTTGCAAGACTTGAAGAGCTGGTTGAATACTACGACAACAGAGAAGACCCTGCTCTTGCAGTATCTTACCTTACACAAATAAGCTATCTGTACTGGGAAAATCAACGACTGGAAAAAGCAGCTGAAACTTTTCAGCGGGCCGTACCCTATTTCGAGAAGCTCAACGATCTGGACAACCTTCAGAACCTTTACAGCAATATGGGATTGATTCACCTGGATCTGGAGGATGTCAGCCAGGCCGACCGGGCTTTTACCAAAAACCTGGAAATCCACAGGCGCAAGGGGGAGCCTCAGGCCATTGCCAGTGCATTGGTTGATCTTGCTTATGTAAAAAACCTCCGCAATGACCACAGAGAAGCCATCAGACTATTGGAGGAGGCCCAGCAGATCGCCATTGATATCAACTACGAATCTGTTTTGCCCAACATTTACCGACAGCTGTCAGGTAGCTACACCAATATCGGCAATATCAGGCAAGGAGACCAACTCCGTCAGAAATACAACGACATAAAAGAACACCTCAATCGCCAGACCATGCGGGGAGAGTTCCAGGAAAGAGAAGAACAAAGCCAGGTAGAGATCTTGCGTCAACAGGCAGAGGCGCGTGTACGCGTGCTGGAGATGGAAAAAAACAGGATCCAGTTTCAGCTGGAGCAAGACTCCATTTCTGCAATAGTAAGAGCCAAAGAAGATTCCCTGC
Source organism: Bacteroidales bacterium (assembly GCA_007131895.1). GTDB lineage: Bacteria > Bacteroidota > Bacteroidia > Bacteroidales > UBA7960 > SKVR01. The sequence goes on from SLPR01000344.1 coordinate 3,445, forward strand.
TGCAGGCAAGACGCGTTGAACGCATTCAGCGGCAAGACATTGAACTGCTGGAAAACAGGGCACAACTGAACCAGACTGAAAACGAAAGACTGCAAGCGGTTCAGAACTTCCAGCAGCTGGTTATTTACTCTGTGCTGGGAGGATTGGCATTGGTAATGATCCTGGCAGTATTTATGTTCAGAAGCAACAAAGCCAAGCAAAGAGCCAACAAGGCCCTGGCGGCGAAAAATATTGAAATCGAGCAGACCAGCGAAAAACTCCAGGTAGCTTTTGAAAAAATTGAAGATCAAAACTTCCGCATCACGCAAAGCATTACCTATGCCCGCGAAATACAGCGAGCCCTGTTTCCGCCCATTGAAACACTCAACAACTTTCTGCCAGAATCATTCATATTCTTCAAACCTGTTGATTTGGTCAGCGGTGACTTTTACTGGTTTAGCGAAGTTACTATCGATGTTCCAAAACATAAAAGACTACAGACTGTGAGTGCTCAGGGAGAACAAATGAGCGAACCCGGTGAAAACGGTTCCTGGCTGCCATTCCATGGTGAGAAATTTATCCTTACGGCCGTTGACTGTACAGGACACGGCGTGCCGGGAGCTTTTATGTCGATGATTGGGTATAACCTGCTGGATTCCATTACCGGCAGCGGTATCACCGAACCCGACAAAATATTAAGCAGGTTGCACAACGGGGTACGTACAGCCCTGAAACAAGATGAGACTACAAACCGCGACGGGATGGACATTTCGCTGTGCACCATCAACAAAAAAGACCGAACGGTAGACTTTTCAGGAGCCAACAACCCGGTAATTTACATCACTGAAGGAGAGATGCATATGATTAAGGGAAACATGATGGCCATTGGCGGAAGCCATAAAAAAACTGAACGAACCTTCCAGAGACATAAGATAAAAGTAGAAAAACCTACTACTTTTTACATCCTTACGGATGGATATACCGACCAGTTTGGGGGTGAGGAAGGACGGAAGTTTTCATTGAAAAACTTTAAAGAATTGCTAATGGACATTTACCAGCTGCCCATGCAGGAGCAAAATAAGATTTTAGGGGAGCGCTTTGACCAATGGAAAGCCAATGAAAATCAAATAGACGATGTATTGGTCATCGGATTCCGCTTACAATAAAAAACAGGTAATTTATCCTGTTTTAATGGGAAAAATTACCTATTTTTGCCCGCTTACAAGTGAAAACTAAAATTATTAACATATTTCTGTCTATATTTGAAATTGAATAAGAAAAACAAAACCTAACCATAGAATCATCAACCTTCAACTAAAAAATGTCACTATCATGAAAAAACTAACTTTTCTTTTTGCCGGCCTCTTTCTGATGGCCAATGTAGCCTCCTCACAGGGCATTGACGACAGAGCGGTAATTCCTGTGGCCATTACCCTTAATTCTATTTTAAGGCTGAATGTTACTTCAGGTGGAAACATAGAATTTAACTTCAACACGCTGAATGATTACCAGCATGGCATTCAAACAAGTGCAGCTTATCAAACCAAATTCAATGTAGCCTCCTCTGTTAACTGGAATGTTATTATGTATGCTGAGGATGCAAATCTTACGGGTACAGATGTCATTACCGAGGGAGAAGCCTCTGCCAACACGATGCTCATTAACAACATCGGATACCATATCTCAAGCGAGGGATCTTTGGAGGATAATTATAATTTCTCTTCGAACGATCCCGCAGCTCCTGTTGCACTTACTGCGGCTGACAATACGATTGCAGTGGGGTTTGATACTACTCCCAACGCAGGAGATATCAATGCCAATAGTTTTACCATTCACTGGAGATGCGGTACCAGCGAAGGAGGAGGAATGAATCCATCAAGCATCCTGTCGCAGGGAATTGCCGCCGACCGATATGCTACCAATGTTTTCCTGATTCTCCAGCCTGCCGTCAATTAGGGTTATCAAATTAAAACCAGTATTGTGCAGTTGACATGGTCAACTGCACAATACCTGTTTGTGTATATTCCTTTTGCAATAAACATATCCCATGCCCGAACACCGTAATCTGATTATTCTTGCTTTATTTTGTGTTTGTGCACTTACAGCACATTCACAACCCACTACAGCAAGAATTATGGTGGAAAGCGGGGGCAGCGTTCGGTTCAGCATCAATTCTCTTACCAAATACAACGAAGGTATGGCCCTGGAGGACTGGACGCGCTTGGCCATCTCTTTTGCAGACACACTTGACACTTCAGCAACCTGGAAGCTTCAGTTTAAGGCAAATACAAGTGTAATTTACGGGGATTACGGGAGAGAACTGCCACTGGATTATCTGGTGCTGGAAGCCAGAGACGGAGGAGGAAATACTATTCTGGGTGATTCGGACAACGGGTTCATACTGCCCCCCCAAACCCTCAACACCATAAAAAAGACATTGATTGAAGACGCCCCACAGGGCAGCTTCCAGGACAACAAACTATATATCAGCTACAGACTGGGAAAAGGGGCGGAAAAACTGATGGGACAACCCTCTGATTATTACTTTGTTGACATTGAATTCATTTTAACATCTAACAATTAATCCGACAGGGATCAGAAATGAGAAATATTTACACATATCTCCTCACCTTTCTGACCATTTTTCTGTTGGTTAATGACTTATTTTCACAAACATCTAACGGATTCAACCAGTCAGCCCCTTATATTACTGCCCATTTTCGCAACGAAAATCTCATTATCGAACCGGAAACCTCCTTTTTTAATGTGCTAATTATAGAAAATCGCAGTGAGAGAAGGGAAGAAGTATTTGTAGAGATCAATTTGCCCATGGGGTGGTCAGTCATTGCTGCGGCACAGCGTTCCTTTATAATTGAACCCGGAGACTCCCTGCTTTTGCCGGTTCGGGCAGCACCCAGCCGTAATGTGCAGGGCGAAATCGGTTATTCTATGATAGCATCCATCAATAACCGAAGCGGCGAAACCTTCACCAATGCTTACTGTTTTATAAAAATACCCCGGAAATCAGACCTGCGCTTCAGGCCCATTACCCGTATGTCGTATTTCGACCAGCAAACAGGCCGGAGCGAAATTTCCTTTCGTTTGATCAATCAGGGAAACATAAACGAACTGGTTTCCCTTACCTTTCGTTCTACCCGCAATGTGGCCCTGGAAAACGAAAGAGAGAACCTGCTGGTTAAAAACATAACCGTAAGGGCAAGAACAGATACCATTATCACACTCAAAGCGATGCATGTGGAGGACCATAATATTCGCAACGGGAGCTTATACAGAATTGATCTTACAGGCAACACGGAAGAAAGCAGATTTAACACATCTTTTTGGTTTTCCATCCTGGAAAGTGAATATAAATATCAAATTCCCGAAGGGGAGAAAATGCTCATTGTTGAAGTTGCTTTGCAAAACCTGCTGAGCGATCAACCTGCAATTTTGGCTGGAGGGTTCAGAGGAAATATTCTTTTCCCCCAAAGACGTGAACTCAGTTACAACTTTTACCGTTATGGTTCAGGACCCTGGAGTGAGGTATTAAAATACAGCAGAGCCCGTCTTGCATACAACAGTCCTAAGTTTGGTGCCGCTATAGGCGATATAACTGGTTTGCAATTAAAATATGGAGTCGGAAAAGGAGCTGAATTCAGGTACAATTTCACAAAAGACTTAGGTGTTACGGTAATCGGAAGTGAGAACCCTTTCAGACCCATCAGAAATGCAGGAATTGTCATTCAGGAAAGATACTCTTCTCTTGATATGATTACAAGCTATGCCTATAGCCAGAACAAGGTTTTTAATAACCGTGCACATGTGGCAGGAACCCGCTTCAACCTGGCTTTCTCTCCGCAGCATCAATTGAGAAGCAATCTCAATATTAGCGATGTACGTTATGACCTCACAGGGCAGAACCATCTGGGTATTGGACTAAATATGGAATATACCGGGAGAATCAACAGGACCTCTTTCAGGTTCAGGGAACAATTCGGCACACCCTATTTCTATGGCCAGCAAGCCGGAAGACATTATTTCACAGGACGGATTCTTCATCCTATGCAAAACAATTACCAATTTGAAATAAACCTTTTCGATCAAATCTACAGACCCCTTCTGGAAAACGAGAGCGGTATCAATTCTGACAACTTTGTGGCCAACAGAAGAGTCAATGCAATACTCCGAACCCGCATGGCACAGGGCATTGTACTCTATGGAGGTCCTGTTTATGAAAGAAAATCCTCCAATACATTTTTCCTGTTCGATGATTTTACCCCTTTTGTCACCCATTCGGCAAAATTGATGGCCGGTACACGCATTAATGACGGGCAGGGCCTCACCTTCAATCCCAGCACAACATTCGGGTATACTTTTATTACCCGCTTTTCTGAACCTGATTCTGAGTTTGCACCCCTGAACGTTCAACAGCAGGACAGGGCTATATTCAATGGCCATGTGAGCATTAATGTCCGCAAAGCCAATTGGGGCGGATACCTCAATTACTTTTATGGGCCTTACTCCATAAGCCAGGAAATCAGCAGATTCTATTATAATATTTCCTCACACTCTATCAGGATAATGCCCTATTTTGAAAGATATGTTTACAGGGATATGGTAAGATTGTCTTCCAAGCTCAGCTATCTTTATGACTTTTCCTTTCGAACCAGCCGTATAAATTTTAATAATCAGCTCGATTTTTTCCTGAGAAACGATATCAATATTTCGGTTATCAACACCCTGAGCTACCAGGTTACGACAGATCAACTCACAGAAGAAAGCTACAGATACTCCAACAATTATGTAGAACTAAGACTTACAAAGGCCTTCAACTGGAACCAGCCCAGGCTCAAATATTATGATTTGGAGGTAAATTTGTTTAAAGACTTGAATGGCAACATGCGTCGCGACTTCAATGAACCCGGGGTGAACGATATTCTTGTCAGCATAACCAGTATTGATCCGGTTAAATACAGTCAGTATGGTATAGATTATGAAACGCAGGGTCCCATGGTGGCCACCAGGCTGCTTACAGGCCCTGAAGGAATCATACGGTATGAAAACCTGCCCCAGGGTGTGTACAAAATTGAACTGGAAAACATTGGCACAGATCAGTCCAGATACTTCCCCGATCAAAACGAATTTATCGTTCATCTTACCGGTGATGAGGTGGTTTACGTTCCCTATCTGGAGCGCAACAGAATTTTCGGGCAGGTTATCATGAACCGCAGCCGCCTTTCCACCCTGGGCAGAATTGAAGTGTCCAATATAAAAGTCACAGCTACCGATAGCAAAGACCGCCAAACCTCTGCCCTGAGTGATGCCAATGGTCATTTTGAAATGTATGTACCCAGTGTTGACAATTACGTGGTAAGCATCAACAATATTTTCAGGGATCATTTTACCCTCAGGCAAAACGATTTCAGGGCCAACCTTAATGGATTCAAGCAGTTTGAGGTAAATTTTGTTTTTGATGAAATCCGCAGGCAGATCGAGTTTACGCCGAGCACCACTGATGTGCAGACCGAAATCCGCAGGGTGGGTCGCACCAACCTCAGCGGTACAGTACGTGATGCCAGTACACTGCAGCCCATCAGGGCACAGGTAGAGATTGTAGACAACAAAACCGGCAATACCATCCAGCAGACTACCAGCGACAGAGCCTCCGGCAGGTACACTACCAGTTTTGCCACCGGCGAAGATTACATGATTGTGATTTCTGCCAGCAACTATTGGATGCATTCCGAAAGGCTCATCCTGGATCAATTCCTTACCATACAGGATGCTGAAAGAGACATTTTGCTGGAAAGCATTACCATTGGAGCGAGATTCCAGCTCAACAATCTGAGGTTTGCTTCAGGCAGCCTGGAGATTCCCACCGAAGCCATGCCTGAGCTTGACCGCCTTATCGGCCAGCTCCGTCAAAACCCTAACGTGAGAATCCGTATCGAAGGGCATTCCGATGCAGTGGAAACCCTGGACAATCCTAACTTATCTATGCAGAGGGCCGAAGCAGTAATGCGTTATATGGTACAAAACGGCTTTAGCAACATTGAATTTACCGGCCTCAGAGAATCACGCCCGGTTGCACCCAGTGACACAGAAGAAAACCGCCGACGCAACAGAAGAGTGGAAATTATCGTTATTGAAAGATAAAAGATAGCTTGATAAACCATTATTTTTCGTTAATCACTTAACTAAATTATTTTCCCATGGAAAAATCAGCCCCCTTTACATATCGGTTGCTTTTGCCGGTTATCCTAATGGGTTTGATCCTGATGATAAGCGGATGTGACAAGGAGAAGGAGTTTATGTTTGATCTGGATGATTTGCTGGAAACACCCTGGGGTATCCCGCAAATAATTGAACCGGGCCAGGGCCCCATCAACCTGGATGCCCCCACCATTTTCTATCCCGACGGATATGTAACCATTGGTCCGGCAACAACCGACTTCTGGTCTGTCAGGGGAGAACGCAGCCTGTTCCTGGAGGTTTCCGGAGAAATCTGGTTTATCATTGACCTTTCTCCCGACAGGCTCTATGTGGAAAAAACAAGCCACCCGGGAGGTACTTTCATCGTCAAGTGCCTGTATGAGCCCATGAAAAAATAATACCCATCAGACTATCTTCACATAAAACAATCAGTTGTTTTGGCTATATTTGCTAAAAAAGGCAGATAACAAGTTAACCAGAATCCACTCATACATGGAGAGAGCCAAAAAGTTCGGAACTTTCGGAGGCGTATTTACCCCTTCTCTGCTGACCATTCTGGGTGTAATTATGTACCTGCGTCTGGGCTGGATAGTTGGGCAGGCAGGTTTAGTATACACCATCGGGATAATTCTCATTGCCCATATAATCTCTGTTACTACCGGCCTGAGCCTTTCTTCCATTGCCACCGACAAAAAGATAAAAGCAGGCGGCATCTACTATATGCTTTCCAGGAGCCTGGGCCTGCCCATGGGAGGAGCCATCGGGGCAACCATCTTCATTGCCACCGCACTTAGCATTTCATTATACCTGGTAGGTTTTTCAGAAAGTTTTCTGTCGGTAGATGTCATCAGGGAATTTGTGGGTCTGGATCAGTCGGTGGATTCATACCGGATTACCGGTACCGTCATGCTGATCATCCTTGTGCTTATTGCCTTTATCAGCACTTCCCTGGCTATAAAAATGCAATATTTCGTGCTTACAGCCATTGCCCTGTCTCTGGTATCCATAGCTGTAGGATTTTTTGTAAACACAGGATACCATCCTGCAGTTCCTTCCCTAAGCCCGCATACCACCGTTCCCTCAATGGATGTGTTGTTTGCCATATTCTTCCCTGCTGTTACGGGCTTTACAGTGGGCGTTGCCATGTCGGGAGATTTGAAAAACCCTAAAAACTCCATACCGCGTGGCACATTGCTATCCATCTTTACAGGTATGCTGGTTTACCTGGGACTGGCTATCGGTTTTGCACTGTTTGTTGACCGGCAATTGCTCCTGGAAGATCAGGCTTTTCTGCTAAAAATCGCCATAGTGCCGGTACTGGTGATAGCAGGTATCTGGGGTGCTACACTTTCTTCTGCATTGGGAGGCATCCTGGGAGGACCGCGCATTGTGCAGGCGCTGGCCAAAGACAAGCTGGCCCCGGGCATCTTGAGCAAAGGTTTCGGCATCAACAACGAACCCCGGATTGCCATTATTCTCACCTTTATCATTGCCCAGGCAGGAATACTCATTGGCGATTTGAACACCATTGCACGCATTGTGTCCATGTTCTTCATCTCAGCCTATGGTTTTATCAATCTTGCATTTGCCCTGGAAAGCTGGGCAAGTACCGACTTCAGGCCCTCCTTCAGAATACCGCGCTGGGTGGGCTGGCTGGGGTTTGCCGCAAGCATCATTGTAATGATGCAAATCGACTTTTTTGCCATGGTAATCGCCGCCATACTCATCTGGCTGGTTTGGTTTGCCATGAAAAGTCGTGACCAAAAACTCGAGCCTGGAGATGTTTGGCAAAGTGTATGGACAAGCATTGTCAGACAATCGCTTCACAATCTTTACACCAAAGGAATAGAGGAGAGAAACTGGAAGCCCAACATCATGCTGTTTACCGGCAACCCCCACACACGGGAACAACTTAAGGAATTAGGGAAAGCTCTCATCGCCAATCACGGGCTACTCACCATCATCAACCTGCAGCAATACAAAGAAGGAGAAAAAACCAAACCCCGCTCCTTTCAGAAGCAACTTGCGCCGGAAAGTCTTGTTTCAAAAGGGATATTTACCCAGGAGTATTACTGCCATGATATTTACGACGGGATCAGGAACCTGGCAGGAACCTATGGTTTTGCAGGTGTTGAACCCAACACGGTACTGATGGGCTGGTCGCGCAAAAGAACTGATATGGTTAAGTTTGCCCGCCTGATAAATCATATTGTCGATCTCGATTTGAACATCCTGCTGATGGATTACGACATTGAGCGGGGTTTTGGCAAAAGAAATACCATTGACATCTGGTGGAAAGGTTCCGGGAACAACGGCAACCTGGCTATCAACCTGGTCAAGTTTCTATGGTTGAGTGAAGGATGGAAGGAGAGTCAACTGCGATTGATGATTGAAAACCCTGTAAATGAGGAAAGGGAAAACATCTTCATCTTCGCGAGGGAAGTACTGGACAACCTCAGGGTAAATGCCGAAATTGTAATCATCAACAACGAAATAGAGAAAAAGCCCTTTTATGACATCATCAGGATTGAGTCCAGTGAGTCAGATATTATATTTTTGGGAATGCCCGATATTGAACCCGGGAATGAACAGCATTTTGTTGAAAACACCCACAAGCTTTGTGAGGATCTGGGAACCGTAGTATTGATCAAAGCATCCACCCAGTTTAAGCGACTCAACATCGGACTAAAAACCTCTGCCGCCCCATCCATGCAAAACAGCATCGAAACCCATTCATCCATGGAAAAGAAAGAATCAGTAATAATAAGCTGGCCCAAAAAGGAGCCCCTCGCAATTGCGGTGCAGGAATTCTCATCCCAAACCCATGACCTTTGCATAGAAATGGTGCAAAAGAGCTTCGGAAAAGTACTCAGCCAGTATGCTGAAGTTATTGACCAGGCACTGAGCAGGGTTGACTCTACTTTTTTCCTGATTGAGAAAAAACTTCCTGAGATACAAACACAAAGCAACAGTGTTAACAAAACGCTCTATAAACTCAGTAACAACACCTACTCCCGCTACGAACAGATCCTTAACAACCTGAAGAACAACCTGCTTGCAGAACAGGAGAAAAACCTGTCAGTATTTTTCACTACCCTGGAAGAAAAAATATTGCAGGTTATTAACAAACAGCCGGAAACCCTTGAGGTGCTGATTACAGAAGACGAGCTCAAAAATCTCAATGGCGCAGGTCTTAAACTGCTGAGGTTGAAAATGAAGCTCACAGCGAGCAAACAAGTGAAAACTACCGTTAGGTTCAGAAAGATTATCCGTCATTTTTACCCCGGAACCTGTCACCTGATGAAGCGAAAACTCTGGAATAACTTCAGTTCTCTTTCACGGCAATACCTTTTTGAACAACAGGCGGTATTCAAAAATTTCCGCGACAGCCTGCAAAAAATTGAAAATGCTGCCAATATGGGTGCATTGACCCGGGAAATGATTGAAATTGAAAGAGCAGAAGTACACAAGCAATTCTCCACACTCAAAGAGTACCTCTTTTCCGTTCAGCAAAACCTTACAGGAATTGCTGTTGAAGATAACTTTCGTGTATTGCAAAGGATATCAGACATTCTGGATACGGCGAATCCCAATGCTGCCTGTAAGAAAGAAAAACTAACCCACCGAATGCGTAAGCATGAATTGCGTGCCATGGATTCGTTTCCCGCAGAATGGCTTGATCATCAACAATCAAACATCAACCAGCACTTACTGGAGATAACTCTTTCTGCCATTGAATACAAACTCTGGCATTATATCGTTATGACTCTCGCTGATTTGCGTCGTATTAAAAGTGCCACAGGCTCCATTAGGGTGCTGCAACTGCCTCCCCTTATCATTGACTTTATCAATCAAGGGCTTGAAAAACCAGAGAAAATAACCGAACTACAGGTTCCAGAGTTCCCGGCTTCACAAACCAGTGAACTGAGCAGAAAGATTAAAGAAATCGAAGACTATACACAGGAGCAAATCTTTGCTGCTATCAGCAGGATTCCGGGACAAATCGAACTGTTAAAAACGGAATCGGGAGCAGATTTTACCGAAACCCGTCTGACTTTTGCAGAAAAGCAAACGGTAGAGGTATCACGCCTGGTGCATTTTATCATTCAGAACGATTTGATTTCGCCACTCCAGGCAGAACTGAAAACCTTTACCGAGAAAATCACTCTCACCCAACAGGAGATACAGGAGATAGTAAGGCTTATCAGGATAACCTTAACCCCTGATAAAGAAGAGCCCCTCCAGATGCCGGTTTCCGGCTTCCTGGAGGAGCAAAGAATCAGGACAGAAAAAGCACAGGAGCAAATCAACTCTCTTTTTGCCGGCACAGAAGATAAGCTCAACAGCTCACTTAACAAGACTGCCCGACAGCTCAGTCTTTCTGCCTTTCTCAAAACAGCTGCCAACCTAAGACTTCTAGAGAAAACCCATGATGCAGACAAAGAAAAAGTGTCTTGGTTCAAACAGAAATACTTTGCAACCAAAGACTTTTTCAGAAGACATCTTATAAGGCTTTGGTACGATCGCAGCAAACGGATTGTTTATGCGCACCAAACCAAAAGTTCAGAAGCTGAGACCAGTTTCCCCATCAGCAGAATGCATGAACTCAACGAAATGGTTTCGGTGAAAGACAGCGTGCTGGCTGCCATTCCCGCCTATTATCAACAGTTGTTCCTCAGGAAAAACAATTACTTCATGGACTTCTGGTATGGCAAACCCAGGGAGCTGGATGAGGCCCGAAAAACCATTGTCCGCCATGAAAAGGGTTATAGCGGGGCCTTGATGTTCAGGGGTGAGCATAATTCGGGAAAAACATTCTTTGTGAACTATGTGGTCCATAAGTTTCTTGAAAAAAGACCCGTATATGCCGTTAACCCGCCATTTGCCGGTTCGGCAAGTGAAGCTGATTTCCTGAGGGCACTTCAGAAAGCCACAGAGAACTTTGTCAGTGCCGACAAAATCCTCAGAAGCCTTCCCGACAAATCTGTGGTTATCATTGAAGATCTTGAACTTTGGTGGGAAAAAACCATAAAAGGGTTGAAGGTCATCAAACTGATTTGCTCGCTCATTGAAAAACATGGCGACAGAATTCTGTTCATCATTACTGTCAACAGCCATGCCTACCGCAGCGTAAATCGTTTTCTTAAAATTGATTCCTTTTTGCTGAGCACCATTGATTGCCACCCTTTCAATGCCGAAGAACTCAGGCATATCATCATGCAGCGACATCGTTCGGGCAATATGCAGTTTATTCTTGACAACAAGAAAGAAAGTGAAATGCGATCATGGGACCTGGCACGTCTTTTCAATACCTATTTCAACTATACCAAAGGAAATGTAGGACTTTCCCTGCAAACATGGATGTCGAGCATAAAAGAGGCAAATGACAATACACTAACCATTTCGCTTCCCATAAAACCCGACACTACCGTTCTCAACAAATTAAATTCGGAGACCCTTGTGTTCCTTGTGCAGTTTATTCTTCATAAAAGACTCAATGCAGAGAAAATTCAACGTATCATGATGATGAATGCCACTGAAGTACAGGAAAGAATCAGGTTGCTCAAACGGGCCGCCATAATAACTGAACCCAACCAGGGCGTTTACACCCTCAACCCCAACCTGCATGCTTTTATACGTGCAAGGTTCATTGAAAAAGAGTTGTTGTAGAAAAATTTGTAATGGAGTGTAACCAATAATTTTGTCCTATGGAAGCTTTAAATCCCGGTATATTTTCCTTCTCTATTTTTCTTTTTGTCATCCTGGCGCTGATCAACTTCGTTTTTTTCAGGCTCTTTAAATACCTGGTGCAATTCATCAGGTTAACCCCCCGAAATGCCGCTTTTGTCAACAGGTATTTACCGGTAACTGAGTTGGCAGTATGGACCATCTTCTTCATCTGGGCCATCCAATACCTGTTCAACCGGGGCTACCTGGTTACCATTGTACCCATGCTGGTTTTTCTTATCATTATCCTTTACCTTGCATGGTACGGATTGAAAGACATCATTGCCGGGGTCATCTTTAAAACGACCAACCCTTTACAGGACAATGATCACGTTACCGTTGCAGGCATTACCGGGAAGGTAACAGCCATAAGACAGGCAAGCATGGAAATTGAGGATTACTCAGGACACATCGTCAATGTCCCTTTCAGCAAAATTGTAGGAAATATTGTTTTGAAACACTACCCTTCACAAAGTTTGCTCAGTCATAACTTTTTGCTGCAATGTCCGCTTAGCGACATACAGGGGGGTATTTTTGATCTGAGCGAAAATCTGCGGACTACAATTCTGGCTTTGCCCTGGGCATCCCAAAAAAAGGAACCCAAAATCAGCATTGAGGCCGAAGGAGCTGAGCACATCCTCCTCAACATTACCATCTTCAGCCTTGACCAGAGCTATTTTATCAAAACCGAAAAGTTTCTGGAGAAAGAGTTTGGTGGGCAGGTTGTGAAGAAAGAGGCAGGTATGGCTTAAGGTTTAATCAGAAAACAAAGAAACACTTTGAAAAGTCTGTCCATCAAAAAGTCCATTATGATTGATCTTCAGATGAGGTATTACCGTGAGTGCCATAAAGGAAAGGGTCATGAACGGCGATGAAAGATGGCTACCACAGGCAAGGGCCTTTTGGCTGAGTTGCTCATAATCCTTAGCCGTTTCCCGACCGCTTTTATCGGTCATCAAACCAAAATAAGGGAGCGCAATACCCTCAACCTCTCCGCCGTTTACCACACACATCCCCCCCTGACTTTCAACAACCCAATGCAAAGCCTTGTCAATGGATGCATCATCACAACCCACCGCCACAATATGATGGCTGTCGTGTGCCACACTGCAGGCCAGAGCCCCTTCCTTCATTCCAAAACCCTTGATAAAAGCCACGACCGGAGCAGTGTCTTCATAGCGATCCAGGAGTACCAGCTTGAGAAAATCAGCTTCAGGCTGAATTTTCACTTCCTCTTCCGCAGTACATGGGTGCTTTTCCCAACCGGTGATCAATTCTCCGTCAATGGCTTTGATGGTATTCACAAAGTTTCCTTTTGCTGTTACCTTAAGATGGCCTGACTCATGCTTCCCACGGAAAGGGAAAGCGGGGGCCAAAGCAGCAGAAAGGGTAAATTGCACTTCCCCTCCTTCATACACCGGTACGCCTGCCACATAAGTTGACAATACCTTAAAATCTTCCGGATTATCAACAACGGCGAGGTCGGCACGGTCACCCACTTTGAGCAGGCCCACAGGAAGGTGATAATGTTTCACAGGGTTGATACAGGCAACCTTTAGCACATCATACAAATCGAAGCCCGCTTTGACGGCCCTGCTCACCAACTTGTTGATGTGTCCTTGTTTGAGGTAATCGGGATGGCAATCATCAGTGCAAAACATCAGATTGTCACTATAGGGCTTCATCAAAGAAATGAGGTTGTCAAAGTTTTTTGCAGCACTCCCTTCCCTGATAAGGATTTTCATCCCAAGCTCCAGCTTTTCTATGGCTTCTTCAAGGGTGCTGCACTCATGATCTGTATGGATGCCCGCATGGGCATATTTTTTCAGCCCGTCGCCCGAAAGACCGGGAGCATGCCCGTCGATAGGCTTGTTCATGTTTTGGGCACTTCGGAGTTTTTGATGTACTTCCGGATCATCATGCACCACTCCGGGAAAGTTCATCATTTCGGAGAGAAAGTAAAACTCGGGCCTGCGCATCATCTCATCCACATCTGCCGCAGTGATGACAGCACCGCTTTTCTCTAAAGGTGATGCCGGCACACAAGAAGGAGCCCCAAAGAAAAACTGCATGGGTACAGTGGCTCCGTCCGCAATCATAAATTCAATACCCGGAATGCCTGCCACATTTCCCACTTCATGGGGGTCTGTAACCACCCCTACCGTTCCGTGTTGCAAGGCCATTTCGGCAAACCGCGAAGGGATGAGCATGCTGCTTTCCACGTGTACGTGGGCATCCACGAAGCCAGGCACGATATAAGGGTGCCGCACATTTGGTTCTTGCTTAATGTGGGCTATACGCCCTTTTTCTATGGTAATCACCGCACCGTATTGGGTTCGGTTCTCTATGTCAATTATTACTCCGGAGATTGTGTGGGTATTACTCATAAGGTTTTTGTTTTAATTTATTTAGCGATGGAGTAAACGGTAATTTACCCTCAACTCCCCATTCCGTCAGGGTATGACTCAAAGTCATGCCCTGACTAA
>SLPR01000256.1 GCA_007131895.1 Bacteroidales bacterium
GGTATTACTGCATTGCAAATGTAAAAATAAAACCATAATATTAGTAATTAATTTTAAAAACCTGAAATATTTTTTTCGTATTTTAAAAACTTATTCTACTTTTGAAAACTCATACCATGGGCTAAAGAAATTTCTGCCTGTTGGCTCAGGTTGGGATAAGTTGCATAACGGTGTAAGGAATCATTGTTTAAGACACAGAAAATGAGGTTTTTATTGTTGGGTTTATTGTTTTTGATTCTTCACGGCAATAATGCTGTTGCTGCTGCTGCATATGGGCAGGAAGACCCACGGAATCAAAGACTGGAGCGCACTGCAGAAAGAAGACTCGGCGATTTTGATGCGTACTTTTCTTCCTGGCGCCATGTTGGGAAAATCACCATCGATAGTTTGAAAGTTCAAAGACAAAACGAACTGTTAACAGTATATTTCAGCCCTGCCATCACACATCTTCCCATAAGACACGCATGGCTGAGGGCCCTGGAGATTGAAATGAAGAACGCGCTTGGGCGCCGGTTCAGAAATTACCGGGTGGAGATGATTGCCCGCAATCAGCCCCTGGAAGCGTTTGTTCCCAATCTGTTCAGAGACGAATCCCTGCCTGCTGACCATCAACGCGTGCGGACCAGAACCCGTGAAGCAAATCCCCTGGTACGGCGCAGTTCACTCACTGATATCCCAAACGGCCTTTCCGGGAATCACATTGCTCTGTGGCATAGCCACGGACTCTATTACAATGCTGGCAAAGATCGCTGGGAGTGGCAGCGGGCAAGGCTTTTCGGTACGGTAGAAGACTTGTTTCCTGCCGAATATGTTTTGAAGTATATTGCCCCGATGCTCGAAAATGCAGGAGCCAATGTATTTTTGCCCCGCGAAAGAGATGTGCAAACCCATGAGGTTATTGTTGACAATGACCGCTCCACCGGTGCATCCCGGCTTGTTATCAACCATGGGCATGAACCATGGGAAACCATGGAAGCCGGGTTTGAAATGAAGGAGGTTCTTTATGAGGGAGAAAACCCTTTTCAGAAAGGAACACACCTTCAGATAAGCAGCAACAGTGGCGGTTCACTAATCTATATTCCCGGAATACCGCAAACAGGAGAGTATGCTGTTTACCTTTCATGGGCTGCAACTGATGACAATGTTCCCGATGTTTCCTGTGTGGTAAATTATTCCGGTGGCAGCGCTACATTCACCCTTAACCAGCAAATGGGGGCAGGTACATGGGTCTACCTGGGCACCTTCCGGTTTGAGCAGGGGAGTGATGCATCCCGGGGCAGTTTGTCGCTCTACACCCACTCAGGCTACGAAGGTACCATAACCGCCGATGCCGTCAGATTTGGCGGAGGTATGGGAAATGTTGCCAGAAGGCCTGCAGAGTATGTTTTACCCAATGAGCGCTCGGTTGATGACAGGGGAAGTTCAATGAGTAAACAAACTGAAAAAGAATCAACCCCCACCGAGATTCAATGGAAGACCAGCGGACAACCCAGATTTGTGGAAGGTTCACGCTATTATCTGCAGTATGCCGGTATGCCTGATACATTGGTTTATTCACTCAATGAAGGAAAGAACGATTACAACGATGATTTTATGTCCAGGGGCGAATGGGTCAATTATCTGACGGGGGGTCCTCTTGGTCCCGAAAGAGACCGCGAAGCAACGGGGTTGGGAATTCCCATCG
Source organism: Bacteroidales bacterium (assembly GCA_007131895.1). GTDB lineage: Bacteria > Bacteroidota > Bacteroidia > Bacteroidales > UBA7960 > SKVR01. The sequence continues at coordinate 1,685 of SLPR01000256.1, forward strand.
ATCTTTCCTTTGCTTTTCATACCGATGCCGGCATAACCCGCACCGATTCAGTAATAGGAACCCTTTCCATTTACAGCGGACAAAGAGATGAAGGCTTGTTCCCTGATGGAGTTTCGCGCCTGGCCAGCCGTGATTTAACCGATATCATCCAGGATCAGTTGGTAGGCGACATCAGGGCATTGTACAACCCCCACTGGACCCGGCGAGCCATCTGGGACAGGCAATACTCTGAAGCCTGGCGCCCCAATGTGCCGGCAATGTTGATGGAATTACTCTCTCACCAGAATCTTGCAGATATGCGCTTCGGACATGATCCGGGCTTTCAGTTCGACGTGAGCAGAGCCATTTATAAAGGAATGCTCAGGTTTATTGCCCATCAGGAAGGTCGTGAAGCGGTAATCCAGCCCTTGCCACCACAGAATTTCAGCATGGAAACAACCGGTGGAAAAACCATCCGTCTTGCATGGGAACCTGCCACAGATGTGCTTGAACCCTCGGCGGCCCCTGATGCATACATCCTCTATATCCGCGGAGAAGGCAAAGGGTTTGACCAGGGTATGCTGGTAGAGACACATGAGGTTGAAATAGAACTCCCTTCCTGGAACAAGGTTTACAGCTTCCAGGTAACGGCCGTAAACGAGGGTGGAGAAAGCTTTCCTTCGGAGATCCTTTCGGTTGCCATGGTGCCCGGACAGGAGAAAACCGTTTTGATAGTGAATGGTTTTCAGCGTACCAGCGGACATGGTACCTTTGACAATGAGCAAATGGCCGGGATTACCTGGTGGGACGACCATGCTATTCCTTATGGTTACTCGCTAAGTTTTACCGGCAATCAATATGATTTTGACCGCAACTCTCCCTGGCTGGATGATGATAGCCCGGGATGGGGTGCAGGATATGCCGATAATGAAGGCAGGCCCGTGGCCGGAAATACCTTCGACTACCCTTACACGCACGGTGTTTCGCTGCGCAACGCCGGTTATTCTTTTGTATCGGTGAGCCGGGAGGCTTTCGAAAATGAAAGCTTTGCTGCCCGTGATTATTTTATGATCAACCTGATCATGGGAAAGCAAAAAGGCACCCCCCACCTGATGCACACCGACAGTATCCACTTCAGGGTTTTTACCCCCGGGTTGATGCAAAAAGTAAGAGAATATGCTGAATCCGGAGGCAATATCATGATTTCCGGTGCGTATATTGGCACCGATAACAAGATTTTCTCCGATTCGCTTGCCATGAATTTTACCCGGGATGTGCTGGGCTACAGCTGGCGTACCAACAACGCATGCAATGTGGGTGAGCTTACGGCAACGGACTACGGAGCTGATTACCTGCCGGAAGCTTTCCGTTTTGTGGTATCGCGGAATGTTGACATTTACCATGTGGAGGCCCCCGATGCCATCGAAGCGGAAGGCAAAAACAGCAGAACTGTATACAGGTACAGCTCCAATGTAATGAGTGCAGCGGTCTTTCACCAGTCACAGCATAAGGTGTTGTCAATGGGATTTCCTTTTGAGGCCATCATCGGTCAGGAAAACAGAGATGCACTGATGAAAGCCGTTTTAGAGCTTTTTGAATAAACCAGATAGAATAACAACAAGCAATTATAAAATCTAAAAAAAAAACAGTCTATGAACGAAAATGTAATTACCTGCTTTATTCCTGCAGGAGAAGCAAAGGACAATCAGATAACCCTTAACGAACTGGCACAAAATCCATTGGTAAAGGAAATCTTCATCACCGGAAAAGGACTTGCCGAAGGACTCGAATTGCCATCAAAAGCATGTTTGTCGGAAATTGAAAATCTGCAAACAACCAAAGGGATAAAAAAAATGGCTACGCTGTCCAAAACTCCTTACACGCTGATTTACACCAAGACGCTGCCCCTCAAACTGGGAGCATGGGCCCTGGAAAGAATGCTGCAGGTGGCAGAAAATACCGCTGCCGGAATGGTATATGCCGACCATTACCAGGAAAAGGAAGGTCAGCTGGCTCCTCTGCCGGTGATTGACTACCAGGAGGGAAGCCTCAGGGATGACTTCAACTTTGGCTCCGTGTTGTTTTACAACAGCAAGGATTTGAGCAGGGCAGCCTGGAACATGACCCAAGAGTTTCGCTTTGGCGGATTGTACGATCTGAGGCTGAAAGTGTCGCAGCAAAGAAAACTTTTCAGAATTCCTGAATTCCTCTATACGGAAAAGGAAACAGATACCCGCAAGTCGGGCGAGAAAATGTTTGACTACGTGGATCCCAAAAACCGCGAGGTGCAGATTGAGATGGAAAAAGTTTGTACCCAGCATTTGCAGGATATCGGTGCATGGCTGAAACCAGAATTTCCCAAAGTAAAGTTTCAGGAAACCAACTTCCCGGTTGAAGCTTCTGTGATCATCCCGGTAAGGAACCGCATAACAACCGTCGAAGATGCCGTTAGATCTGTATTCAGCCAGAAAACATCCTTCGATTTTAACCTGATTATTGTAGATAACCACTCTACCGATGGCACTACTGAATTGCTGCAAAAACTTGCCAAAGAAGACAGCAAGCTTATTCACGTCATCCCTCAGCGCAACGACCTGGGTATCGGCGGTTGCTGGAATGAAGGGGTGTTTCATGAGCAGTGCGGCAAATTTGCCATTCAGCTCGACAGCGACGACCTGTACATCAATGATAATGTAGTGCAGAATATTGTTGACGCGTTTTACGAGCAAAATTGCGCCATGGTTGTGGGAAGCTACAGAATGGTGAACTTCAAACTGGAAGAAATTCCTCCCGGATTGATTGACCACAAAGAATGGACTCCCGACAACGGACGTAACAATGCGCTTCGTATTAATGGGCTGGGAGCACCCCGTGCTTTTTATACCCCTGTTATTCGCAGTATTCGTGTGCCTAATGTGAGCTATGGTGAAGATTATGCTCTTGGGCTCAACATCTCACGACATTACCAGATTGGGCGGATTTATGATCCCCTTTATTTGTGCCGCCGCTGGGACGACAATACCGATGCTTCACTGGATATCAACAAGATGAATGCTCACAATACCTACAAGGACAGGATTCGTACCATCGAACTGTGGGCAAGAATTGCACTTAATAAGAAATAATCCGGGGGTGAATCCTGGCAGTCGAAATTTTAAAAAAAAAGAAAGGGACTATGAACCTGACTTTCCATGATACGGAACTGAGTTTACAGCAAAAAGTAGATCAGTTGCTTGCACAACAAACACAAGAGTGTGACCTTGCAGAGAAAAACTACAAAGGCCTGGACAAAGCACAAAAACGGGAGTTTGTTTTTGACAAAAGGGTTTCTGTGGGTATTCAGTTCAATGCAGAAAGGATTTATTCTTCAGCTGCTAAGGTGGATGCCAAATCAATCAGCGAACGCAAATGCTTCTTGTGTCTGCCCAATTTGCCCGAACAACAAAAGGGA
>SLPR01000019.1 GCA_007131895.1 Bacteroidales bacterium
AAACTGCCAGGTAGTGTTCCGAACCCAGCTGCCTGAGCAGTCCGATTCGTTCATGAGCACTCAGCAGCAATTGATGATGCGCACCAACAGGGTAAACATCAATATACAATACATCACCATTGACAAGCATGTTGATTTCAGGCAACCTGGAAATACAGCTTTTCTGCATTTGAAAAAATGCACCTGCTATAATATGCCGGAAATCATGCTCCCTTATTTCCTTTATGCTGCTGTAATTTTGCAATGGGCCGTTGATTTTAAATTTATAAGTATATACAAAACTAAAAAATTAAATGCAAATAACGGTTTGTTGTGTCTCGCTTAAACAACATATTTTGCAGATAGCAGGTTTTTTCGGTGCCGGGTTTTTGGTTTAGCATCATGTAAAGTCCGTAAAATGCAGTAAATCAACCGGAAATGAGTAAACCTGACCGGGCTTTCTTTATACCAGTTGATTTCAGTAAAGTATGACAGATTTCCGATTTGGACTGTCCAGGCATAACGAAACATAAAGAAAAACCTCAGATAGTATTGAGAAATGCATCAAATATTGACTATTCTATAAAATTACGTGATTTACGATGTTTACTCTGTTTAAATTTTATTAATATTGTTGCACCAAAATTTCTTACTCGTTTATTTAACAACATTAAGGCAGATGGAAAAAATTCTTGGCAAGATATCGCAGGTTATCGGCCCCGTAGTAGATGTTTCATTCGATAATACGGATAAACTCCCTTCAATTTATGATGCATTGGTAGTGACCAATGAACAAGATGTAAAAATCGTGCTGGAATGCCAGCAACACATGGGAGAAGATACAGTAAGAACAGTTGCCATGGATTCTACCGATGGGCTTTACCGTGGAATGGAGGTTGTTTCTACAGGAGGACCAATCACCATGCCTGCAGATCAAATCATTCGCGGAAGGCTTTTCAATGTTATTGGTGATCCCATCGATGGTTTAGGGCCGGTAAAAGTTGCTAAACGATATAATATCCATAGCGAGGCGCCAAAATTTGAGAATTTGAAGACTGAAACTGAAATCCTGTGTACCGGTATAAAAGTAATCGACATGCTTGCACCCTATCCCAAGGGAGGTAAGATTGGTTTGTTTGGAGGGGCCGGTGTGGGAAAAACGGTTTTAATCATGGAGCTGATAAACAATATTGCCAAGGGATACCAGGGAATGAGTGTTTTTGCCGGAGTTGGTGAGCGAACTCGTGAAGGAAATGACCTGTTGCGCGAGATGATCGAGTCAGGAGTTATCCGCTATGGCGATGATTTTATCAAATCCATGAAAGAGGGAAACTGGGACCTGAGCAAGGTGGATATGGATCAGTTGTCGCAATCACAGGCAACGCTGGTTTTCGGACAAATGAACGAACCCCCGGGCGCACGGGCCAGGGTAGCCCTTTCCGGGCTCTCTGTAGCAGAGTATTTCCGTGATGGCGATGATGAAACTTCCGGCTCAGATATCCTGTTTTTCATTGATAACATTTTTCGTTTTACACAGGCAGGCTCAGAAGTTTCTGCACTTCTGGGGCGGATGCCCTCGGCTGTGGGATATCAACCCACCCTGGCCACAGAAATGGGCCTGATGCAGGAGCGTATCACTTCTACCAAGAGAGGTTCCATTACTTCGGTTCAGGCCGTTTATGTTCCTGCTGACGACCTCACAGACCCAGCCCCGGCTACAACCTTTTCGCACCTTGATGCCACCACTGTTTTGAGCCGGAAGATATTCGAGCTTGGAATATACCCCGCAGTTGACCCCCTGGATTCTACTTCCAGGATCCTGGCCCCGGAGGTTGTGGGCGAGGATCATTATAACACAGCCAGAGAAGTGAAAATGCTGCTTCAGAGATACAAAGAACTTCAGGATATTATTGCCATTCTGGGTATGGATGAATTGTCGGAAGAAGACCGCCAGGTGGTGAGCAGGGCCAGAAGGGCACAAAGGTTCCTTTCTCAGCCTTTCTTTGTTGCAGAACAGTTTACCGGCCTCAAAGGGACTTTTGTTTCCATTGAAGAGACCCTTAGGGGGTTTAAAATGATTATGAATGGCGATGTGGATGAATACCCCGAGGCAGCGTTTAACCTGGTGGGTACCATTGATGAAGCCATTGAAAAAGGAAAAGCCATTTTAGAATCCAACAAAAGCGAATAGTTATGTTTCTCAAGGTAATGTCACCGCAGGAGTATATATACGAAGGCGAAGTGGTACTGGTTCAGTTTCCTGGCACCATGGGATCTTTTGAGGTGCTGCATAACCATGCTCCTTTGATTGCCCGCATCGACAAAGGAAAACTAAAAATCATTGATGAAGGAAGAAATAAATTTTTCCTTGAGGTTAGTCCGGGGATTGTTGAAATCAAAGACAATAAAATTATTGTACTTACTGAATAGCTCCCCATCTCTATGTGAAATAATTTAGATTTTTTTATTCTTGTTTACAACAGATTGCCCTTCAGACAACAATTTCTGAGGGGCTTATTTGTAGGGGATTTATTATCTTTACCAAAACTATAATTATAATGGAAAAAAGATGGGTAGTAAAAGACCTTGCCAATGAGGAAATAACAAAAAAATTATCAGAGTCGCTAAATATAGATAAGGTACAGGCCAACTTGCTGGTTCAGAGAGGCGTAAAAACCTTTGTTGAAGCAAAAGACTTTTTCCGACCCTCGCTGGATAGCCTTCATGATCCTTTTTTGATAAAAGATATGGATAAGGCCGTGGAAAGGATTGACCAGGCAGTGAAAGCCGGCGAACGTATCATGGTTTATGGTGATTATGATGTGGATGGCACAACAGCAGTGGCCCTTACATATGCCTTCCTGCGAGATTTTTATGATAAAATAGATTTTTATATTCCCGACAGGTACAAGGAGGGATATGGTATTTCCCTTGAAGGTATTGACGTTGCCGAAAAAAACAATATCAAGCTTATTATCGCTCTGGATTGTGGTATCAAAGCCATCAAACAGGTGAACTATGCTGCTGAAAAAGGGATAGACTTCATCATTTGTGATCACCACAGACCGGGTGATGATTTGCCCAATGCAGTTGCCGTGGTTGATCCCAAAAGAGAAGATTGCACCTACCCTTTCAAAGAGCTTTCGGGCTGTGGACTGGGCTTTAAGCTGGCCCAGGCCTATTATCAGAAAAAAAGACTTCCTTTCGAGGATCTCACAAAGTTTCTCGATCTTGTTGCTGTGAGTATTGCTGCCGATATAGTGCCCATTACCGGGGAAAACCGTATCCTGGCATTTTATGGATTGGAAAGGCTCAATTTACACCCAAGAGCAGGCTTCGAGTCTATCCTGTTTTACAGCAACATTATCAGAAAAGGGCAGACTTGTGAGAAGTCAGTTTTTACACGCGAAATCAATATCGGTGATGCTGTATTTCTTATCGGGCCACGCATCAATGCCGCCGGACGTATTGAAAGCGGCAATGCTGCCGTTGAGTTGTTGCTCTGCGAACGAATGGGTGAAACCCACCTGCTAAGCCAGAACATCAATAACAACAATACCGAACGCCGCAGCCTCGATACTGAGATCACCCGCCAGGCCCTGGAAATGATAGATACCAACCCCGTGTTGCAAAACAGTAAATCTACTGTGCTTTATAATTCAGAATGGCACAAAGGGGTTATCGGGATTGTTGCCTCTCGACTTACCGAGCATTATTACCGACCCACCGTTATCCTTACCGAATCCAACGGCGTAATTACAGGTTCGGCGCGCTCGGTGAAAGATTTTGATGTATATGATGCCATTGATGCCTGCAGTGACTATCTTGACCATTTTGGCGGCCATAAATACGCAGCCGGGCTAAGTCTGAAACCCGAAAATCTTGAAGCTTTTCAAAAAGCATTTGAAGAAACCGTGGCCAGCACCATTACCGACAAGATGCTCATACCTGAGATTGAAATCGATGCCGAACTCAAACTCTCGCAAATAACCCCCAAGTTTTTCAGGATACTCCGTCAGTTTGCACCCCACGGACCCGGAAACATGAGCCCGGTGTTCCTTACCAGGGGCGTGATAGATAAAAACACGGCAAGGGTTGTTGGGCAAAAGCATTTGAAGGTTACCGTCAGTCATCCCGACGAACCGGGTGTAAGCTTCAGTGGTATTGCTTTTCAGCAGGGACACCATTATGATGCCGTTGTGTGGGGTAAATACTTCGATATCGTTTACCAGATTGAAGAAAACGAATGGAATGGCACCCGCAATCTGCAGCTTAACATCAAGGATATCAAAACGTATCTCAAATAACCTATCTTTGCAAACTGTTTTTTTACCTGGTTTTGTCAATACAAAATCTATCATAAACCATAATTATCGATATTATCAATGGAAACTGTATTAAGTGGCATTCGTTCTACAGGCAACCTGCACCTGGGAAACTATTTTGGTGCGATAAAAAACTTCATCAAAATGCAGCACCAACATCGCTGCTATTTCTTTATTGCCGATTATCATTCCCTCACCACTCATCCCACACCTGAAGATTTGCATCAAAATGTAAGGCAGGTTCTGGTAGAATACCTGGCGGCAGGAATAGATCCTGAAGTGGCCACCCTCTATATTCAGAGCGATGTGCCCGAAGTAGCTGAACTTTATCTTTTGCTCAACATGAATGCATACATGGGAGAGCTGGAACGTTGTACCACCTTTAAAGACAAGGCCCGAAAGCAGACCGATAATATCAATGCCGGGTTGCTTACCTATCCTGTTTTGATGGCTGCTGATATTCTTATTCACAGAGCCACCAAGGTTCCTGTTGGCAAGGATCAGGAGCAGCATCTCGAAATGGCCCGCACCTTTGGCAAACGCTTCAACCGGATGTATAACACTGAGTACTTCCCCGAACCCTATGCATTCAATTTTGGGGTAGAGCTGATTAAAATCCCCGGGCTTGACGGAAGCACCAAGATGGGCAAATCTGAAGGGGAGGGCAATGCGGTTTTTCTTGCCGATGATCCCAAAACCATCAGAAAAAAAATCATGCGTGCGGTAACCGATAGCGGCCCAACAGAAATGAATCAGCCCAAAGCCCAGGCCATAGAGAATATATTCAACATCATGAAGGTAGTTTCTGCTGAAGACACCGTAAGCTATTTTGAAGATAAATACAACAGCTGCGAAATCCGCTATGGCGATATGAAAAAGCAACTGGCAGAAGATGTCATTGTATTTACTGCTCCCTTGCGGGAAAAAATACTTGAAATCGGTGCTGATGATGAGTATCTTAGCAAGGTAGCAAGAATGGGTGCAGAAAAAGCCCGCGAGAGTGCAGCCAAAACAGTAAAAGAGGTTCGGGAAGTTATCGGCTTCAAACCTTTCTGAGAACTCATTCATCTTAAACAACTTTTAGGCTGTGGTAGAACAATGCCGAAATACTGACTCATTGCCCTTTTGAAATATAAATATAAATGTATATGAAGCCATGGAAAAGCTTGTCCGGCATTGCATCGTGGGCGATGCGGCTGGCGCTTGTAGTATTTATTTATCACCACTTTTTCGGTATTTTTATGCAATTTAACCTTAGCGGGCAACGGTTCTGGTTTGCTGCCGGTTTCGTTGTTTTGGGATTGCTCCTGTTTATTGGCGGATTCACCAAAAACGCATTGACGGTAATTGCCGGGCTGGGTTTGCTCATATTGTCAGTTTTACAGCTGGTTACAGGCTATCAGGGGTTTACCGGAATCCTTGTACAGTGGCTGATAATCAGCTCCATGTCTATGTATTTTTTATCAAACGGAAACAAATAACAGTAACAGATGCCAAAGAATATTGTAACAGCGAAAGAGAAGGAAACAGTTGTACTGGTTGGGGTTATTCTTGGACGGCAGTCAGAAGAAACGGTAACCGAATACCTAGATGAGCTGGAGTTTTTGGTAGATACCGCAGGGGGAAAGACCCTGAAACGCTTTACACAAAAACTGGATAAGCCCGATAAAACCACCTTCGTAGGAAAAGGTAAGCTGGAGGAGATAACGGAATATATCAAGGAAAATGAGATCGACATCCTGATATTTGATGATGAACTGTCTCCTTCTCAGCAGCGCAACATAGAGAGGGCTGTAAAATGCCGGGTGCTGGATCGCAGCAACCTTATTCTCGACATTTTTGCCCTGCGTGCCCGATCGGCCAATGCCCGTACACAGGTGGAACTGGCACAATACCAGTACCTGCTGCCACGCCTTGCCGGTATGTGGACCCACCTTGAGCGCCAAAAAGGGGGTATCGGATTGAAAGGACCCGGTGAACGGGAGATTGAAACCGACCGCCGTATCGTGCGCGACAGAATTTCATTGCTGAAAAAAAAGCTGGAGCAGATTGATAAGCAAAAGTCAACCCAACGCTCCAACAGAGGTAATATGGTGCGTGTTGCCCTGGTGGGATACACCAACGTGGGCAAATCTACCATCATGAATACGCTCAGCAAATCGGAAGTATTTGCCGAGGATAAACTTTTTGCCACTCTGGATACCACCGTTAGAAAAGTGGTAATAGAAACCCTCCCTTTCCTCCTCTCTGATACCGTAGGGTTCATCAGAAAACTGCCCCATCACCTTATCGATTCATTCAAATCAACACTCGATGAGGTAAGAGAAGCAGATATTCTGCTGCACGTAGTGGATATTTCACATCCCAATTTTGAAGAACAGATTGCTGTGGTAAAAGAAACCCTTAACGATATCCTTGGCGACGACCAGAAAGAAACCATTATGGTATTCAATAAAATTGATAACTATTCTTTTGTTGAAAAAGAGGAGGATGATCTTACACCCGCAAGCAAAGAAAATCTTAGCCTGGAAGATTTGAAGCAAACCTGGATGGCCCATGAAAATGCTCCCTGTATTTTTATTTCTGCCAAAGAAAAAGAGAATATAGAGGACTTCAGAAAAATGCTTTACGAGAATGTGCTGGCCATACACAAGGTGCGATACCCTTATGATGTACCCAATTATAAACCGTGGGGTGAAGATTATTCTGATGACAGCAAAAACGAGGACTCTTGAATTCCTCCGATTTCAAAGCATTTTTTTAAACCAACACTGACAAACATATTCATGCGTATTTTATTTATTCATTCCATAGGAAAGTATAAATATGGAGGAGGAGAAAGATGGGTGGTAAAAGCTGCGGCAGGTTTGCAGAAGGCTGGGCATGAAGTGTATTTGGGTGGCAGGAGTGATTCTATATTGTTAAAAGAGGCCGCGCAAGCCGGGATAGAAACAGAGGGTTTTAATATTTATAGTGATTTGAGCCTTTACCAGTCATACCGGATAGCGCGTTTTATCAGAAAAAACAATATTGAGGTATTAATCAGTAAACGAAGAGATCTGGGGGTTGCAGGCATTGCTGCGAAAATGGCAGGAAACCCCTTGGTTTTGACCAGAAGTGGTTCTCCACCCCAAAGGAGCATAAAAAAACACATTTATCTTATGCGGAACCTTGCTGATGGCATAATAACCAACACGGAAACCATAAAAAAAACATACCAGGATAATGGTATCACCGAAGAGGATTTTATAAGGGTAATTTACAATGGTCTTACATTGAATGATAATACCAAACCATTTAATTTTCAGGAGGTTTTTCCGGGAAAAAAAGTGATTTTATGTTTGGGCAGAGCTGTTGCAGATAAAGGGTATTATTACATTATAGACGCTCTTGAGCTACTTAAAGACAAGCTGAAAGATATAATTGTATATGTAATAGGAGATGGAAAAGAAAGGGAGGAGCTTGTCAGATATGCGGAATCCAGGGGTGTGGGAGATTTGATATTTTTTGCCGGATATATTTCTCAGCCAGACGGCTATCTTAAGGGATGTGACTTATTTGTTCATGCCTCACTTTATGAAGGCATGCCAAATGCACCCATGGAAGCCATGGCATATGGTAAGCCGACAATTATGACCAGGGTAAATGGAGCCGACGAACTCAGCGATGGAGGAAAATTTGCCCGACTAATTCCTCCAGCTGATTCTAAAGCCATAGCCCAAGCCATAGAGGAATATTTTAGCAATACTGATGCTTTTCATAGAACAGCTGCCGAGGCCAGGGATTATGTCAGGAAAAAATTTACTGTAGGGGTAATGATTGAACAGATTGAACAATTCATTGGTGAAAGAAGCAATAAAAAGGTATGATTATTAAGGGTATGCATATTTCAGGAATGGGTGGTGCCAATCGATCCATTAAAAGACAGAGGAAGTTTTTTCATATATTGGGGCTTCCCGGGATAGAAGAACTATTCAATGGCACAATAAACCTGTCAACAGCTCCTGATGGGTATGCTATCCAATCCTATGATTATTTTTTCCCTGAAGTAAAATTCAAATCCTTTCCAAGAAAAAGGGTAGAGGACTTTGGTTTTATAACCATAAAGAATCTTTATTACGAAGATGAGGTGTTTCAGAACTGGGGATACATTTATTTGGCCCACAGCAGCCCTCATTTCGGGAATAACCAAATGTTTGAATTACTGGGACAGAAAATCACTGATTTCCGGGAGGGAGCTTCTCTCGCTATTGAAATAACTGATGGTATGATGATAAAAGTTTAATAAACGGGATTTCTATTTATCTTCTGTATTAGCAGAAAAACAAGCCTGAATGTTTCTTCAGATGATTGACAATTATTTTTTCAGTGGTGTTCATGGGATCGCTTAGTTTGGTGCATTTTCTTTTAAGCGCGAAATGTACATGCAGGTTTTATAGCAGGGCTTTGTCGTCCTCGCCAATTGTTTTGTAATTCTGCCGATACAATATGCCGAAATACAGGGTAAAGAAAGTAAAGAAGGTTTGTCCAGTTTGCGAATCAATGGTATGATTGCCTGTCATGGCTATCAGCATTATCACCAAAAACACGTTGAATGGCAGGTATTGGTAAGCCCGTGAAGTTTTGACATAAAATATGTAGAGTGCGTACATAAAGACAGAACCCAATAAGCCCAGGGTTAGAAGAAACAGCAAATATTGATTGTGAGGTTTCATTTTAAAATTGTCCATTTGGGAGTCGATTGCATTCAGCCCGTATTCTACGGCAATAAAAAGATCTCCGGTACCCCATCCTAACCAGGGTTTTTCCCTGAATGCAACAAAAGAAGCTCTCCACAGCTCCATACGCTGCGTAAGGCTATGGCCGCTTGGGTTTCCCGATTCCCGGTACCAGTAAACTTCCCATACACTTTGATGGACACGAACCAGAAAACCCGGCCAGCGGGTATAGTGATGATTGGGAGCACCTCTTTCAATAGCTGAGACATCGCCCTGATCTAGTTGCATTAACCCTTCATGATCTTTTCGCAAACCCATGGACGAAAGATAGCGAAACAGGGTAGCCCTTAGTTCATTGCCCACCAGATCGGCACCATCAAAATCAAGTTTGCTCCTTTGGTTCCAGGCATTGCGTACTTCTTCTTCTGCAACAAAGTAATATACATAGTGCCCGTTTTCCCGCATGTTATAAGTGAAATAATGTTGGTAAGGATTTCCCTTTGACGTTAGCTCCAGGAGGCTTTCGGGATCAGGTTTAATTTCCATACTTACCTGCCGGTACATCCAAATGAGCGGAACGACAGAGCCAATGGCAAGTATTGCTATCAAGCTACCTGCTATAATGCGGGTGCGCATTTCCGGCAACAGGTATACCTTACGCAGTAGTAAAAATACTATAACCCCTCCAAGGCAAAGGATACCCGTCATGGCACGCAAGATAAAAAGAAATGCAATCATCCAGATAGCAACAAGGTAACTACCCCAGATAAGTTTTTTGTTTTTCGTAATTCGTTGGGTTAGCCAGGGCAGGGTAAATGCTGTCATTACGAGCATCATGCTCAGGTAAATGTGAGATACATAAGGAGAGATATGTCGAAAGTTCAGGTAATCACCTTTAATAAAAATATAGAAGCCGATGAAACTGGTTACCAGGAGTGATGCAAAAAAGACGTAGAGCAGCAAATGAACCTTGAACCGTGAAAGGGGGCGTGAAGAAGCCACCATAAAGGTAAGGGTAAGCATAGGAAGCTTGTTTTTTAAATCAGAACCTATTCCATAAGCCAAATCCACTGACCATAAAAGACCAATGATATGCAAAAGGTAAAGCGACGAGAAAATCAAGGCCGGCCTGCTTTTCCCAAAGCGCAGGATTTTTTCTCTGTAGTTGCCTTCCAACAGCCAGTTGGCACCCAAAAGAAGCTGAGTAAGGCTCATCATAAATCGTGAAGTGGGCATTGATGCTGCCAACAAACACAACAATACAAAATAAATCCAATGATGTACAGATGACGAGAATAAGCTTTTAGTCTCAGGCATAATTTGTAGTTACATATTTTTGGAAAAGAAAAGATCCGTATATTGAATAAGACTGTAAATATACTATGATAAGGTTTTCACGGCATAAGAATTTTGTAAACGTATAATCATTTGCTGCCACTTTTGTGGTAATTTGCCATTGAGCATTCAAGCTATGTTTGTTGGTATCTTTAAGAAACGACAGAGATTAATTATTATTCTTTACTTTTGTGGCATTGAAAAATCGTTTCCACTTTTATGGCAGGTGTCGGCAGCTTTTTTTTAAACATGGCATTCTCTGTCAGAGAGATGGGGATGTCGATTGTTTCAATAAGAATGAAAATTTAAAAACATTATCAAATGCAGTATAGCAGTAGCAAATGGAAACACGTTTTCCGCTCAGTATTATATAATACGATTCCTCCAAAGGTATATATAGGCGTTATGCCTGCTTACTTTAAGTTTTTCAGCAAAAAGCGAAGAGGATGCACGTATCGTTTTAAAGTGGAAGAGAATGGGCGGATAGTCCTTTTCGATGCTGTAACAAGATTTTGTTTCATAGGCTACAGGCGATTAAACAGATATCTTTATCCTGATGGACTGGGACGAAAAATCAGGGCGATGGAAAAAAAATACTGCATTGCCGGATGCAGCATAGAAAATGGAGATGTTGTGGTTGAGGTAGGAGCCAATGTAGGAGAGTTTACCTTGATGGCTTCCCGGAATGCTTCTAAGGTTTATTCTTTTGAACCCGATCCCAACTGCTTTTTTTGTTTGAACGAAAATACACGAGAAATGGAGCATGTTGAGGTTATTCCCCAGGCTGCCTCTAATATGAACAGCAATCAGGTTTTTTATGTATCCAGTGAAGATGCAGACTCCTCTCTTATTCAACCCAAAATTTATTCCAACAAAATTGAGATAAGCACAGTTAGATTGGATTCATGGATGGAATCCAAAGGACTCTCAGGGATAGATTTTTTAAAAATTGAGGCCGAGGGGGCAGAAATGGAAGTACTGGAAGGGATGGGGAATGAAATAAAGAATGTAAAAAAAGTATCTGTTGATGGGGGTCCTGAACGCTACGGTAAGCCTACCTCAAATGACGTAGATCAATTTCTGCAGTTAAATGGATTTCATACACGGGTTAAGGATTACCACGTTTATGCATGGAAAAAATAAAATAGCACGAACGCCTGGGGATGCCTTTGCAGCCCGTTTATATTTCCGGCATTCTGTCCCTCTTATTTGTTAACCGAAACTAAATCCAAACTGCGCATAAGCTAAATCCGGAAAGATGAACCGAAGCATTCTCAGTGAGTATTTGTCTGTTTTTCTTGCAAGACTTTTATACCTCTTTTCATTATTACCTCTGTGGTTTCTTTATGGGGTCTCTTACTTTTTCACCATTGTTATTTACCGGATTTTTCGCTACCGGGTAAATGTTGTTCGTCAAAATCTGCGCAATGCCTTTCCTGAAAAATCGCGCAAGGAACGCCGAACCATAGAACGGGATTTTTACCGTCATTTTTCTGATGTGATGATGGAGGTGTTGAAACTTAAAACCATTTCACCTGCCAATCTTAAGCGGCGTTGTGTTTACAGTGCCGGCTCCCAGAAACTGCTAAACAATTATTACAGCCAGGGGAGAAATGTTCTTATTGTTCTTGCCCACACAGGCAATTGGGAATGGGCGGGCGCATCTTCCCCTCTTTATAATAAGCACCAGATAATCACTGCTTACAGGCCATTGCGCGATAAAGTTTTTGACAAAGACACACTGAATACACGCAAAAGAACCGGTAACATATTGGCAAGCATGAAAAACCTTGTCAGGGAAATTTTTAAACATAAAAATCAGGTTATTGGCATTGCTCTCATAGGAGATCAGACTCCTGCCCCAGACAATGCTTTCTGGGTGAAATTTCTGCACCAGGAAACTCCCTTTTTCAAGGGTGCCGAAGTGCTTGCCCAAAAATTCAACACCCCTGTTTTCTGGTGCTCAGTCAAAAAAGTGAAGCGGGGACACTACTTTATCCATTTTGAACTGATTGCCGAAAATCCGCGCGAGTATACAGAAGAGGGAAGTCTTACATGTCTTCATGCATCTTACCTGGAGAGAGATATCAAAGCACAACCAGAGAGTTGGCTGTGGTCGCACCGCAGGTGGAAGCATAAGCGACCAGAGAAGGCCGGACTGGCCTGCGCTACAAAGCTTATGGATATTAGCGACTGATTTTGAAACGCTCACCGATACCAAAGGAGGTGATACGGCCTGTTTCATCTGTTTCTGTGTCAACCGTGAGCGATGTTCCTGTAATATGGCTGATACCGGCAAGCCCCATTCCGGCAATATCCCAAAGTCCGAAATTGCGATCGGTAAATGGGTTTTCCATATTCTTGAAATCAACCCCGGTACTTCTTTCAATTCCGCTGTAGGCAAGGCTGGCCAGTGATGTATAGCGCTGTTCTTCCATGCGTTGTGGTTGGGGTAGCTCGTCTTCTTCTTCGTCCGTTATGTCAATATTACCTGCGTAAGTAAACCAGTAGAAGTCTTCACGGAGGTTAATGGTTTGTGGTCGCTGCTTCTGCACCATTAACTCTGTCCTTTCAGAAGGTTTCATCAATGCAAGCTGTGAAACATCCATACGGGCAGGCGGACGGATTATTTCCCGTGGGGAAGGCTCAATGGCTAATGGACTGGCGATTTGGGGCTGAATATCAGGCAGCGTTTCCGCCAGTACCGGCATTTTTTCAACAGGTACTCCCGAAAAGGTTTCTTCTTTTGGGTCCGGGGTGGCAGCTGGCATCTGTTCTTCTGCAACCTGCTGCAGATGCAGAGAACCAGGCAGCAGGAAGTAAAGGGATACCATAAATGTTAATAATGCTGCTGCAACGGCCAGTCTGCGGATCATCAAAGCACGGGCAACTATTACATGTTTTTTAAGAGTTGCTTTGGCAGGGAAAACGATGGAAGTGTCTGCTTCCAGTTTGCTCAGGCTGTAAAGGGTAAATGCCTTACGGGCCTCAGGGCTTTCTGCGACAGCTTTCAGCACTTGTTTTTTTTCTTCCGTTCCAAGGTCTCCTTCATGGTAAGCTATGAGTTTTTTTTCGCTGATGCTGGCAGGATCAGTATCGCTGACAGGTTTTTTGAGAAAATCCCCGTCAAAGGGCAAGGGAGTTATTTCTTCCTCAAGCACTACCATCTCAAAAGCTTCAAATTCCTCTTTCAATGAGGGGTTTTGCGCAAGAAACTCCATGAGTTCAGCTTTCTGACCTTCAGTCAGATTTCCCTCATGGTAGTCGAGGAAGTAAGCTTCATAATTTTCTCTTGTGATTTTCATTGCTGTAAGGTTTCAGGTCAGTTGAATAAGTGTTGTTGTTTTTACGCTGGTTTGAAATTTTGTGATTTGCTTTGTATTTTGTATAGAGTATGCCCTGTTTGATTGCGCTGCATTATACCACCATATCCAGTTTTCCAATATAGTTTTTCAGATAAGTGCGGGCCCTGTAAATGTATACTTTTACCTGCGATTCATTGAGCTTTGTTATTTCTCCAATCTCCTGGTATGAGTATCCCTCATAGTCGCGGAGCATGATTACATGTCGTTGTATCTCCGGCAGCCTGGAAACAGCCTGGTTCAGCACTTCTTTGAGGTCGTTGTAGCTGTTGTTTACCTGGTGTTTGTTAAAGGCTTCCTCATTGAGTTCTGTTTGCTTTTTGTCTTTTCTGATGGCATCAATCATGGTGTGGTAGGCCGTGGTAAACAAATAGGATTTAGCCTTGGCAAACTCAATGTCACCTGCTTTTGTCCACATTTTTTCAAAACTATCCTGTACGATGTCTTTTGCCTTATCCTCATCTTTGATGTTTTTCAGAATAAAGCGGTAAACGCCGTCGGCATGTTCATCCACACATTGATTGTACTGCTGTGCCGTCATGTAATTTAAGCTGTTGTTTTGTTGCTGTTTATGAATGTGACGCACTGAGCTGCCGGAATGTTACAAGGGGAGGAATAATTTTTTTAAAGATTTTCAAATTGGAAAAACAGCGTGTAAACAGGTTGCCGTTTATCTTGTCCACTCAAGGGTTTCAACCAGTTGCATTATATCTTCACGAATGAAATCAATAACAGGAGCCAAAGAGTCGTTGTTGGGAGAAACACCAAAATACAGCGAGCCTCTCAAAAAGTGGCTCACACTATCGGTGAGATGAAACTGAATGGGAGATGCCGCTTCCTTTCCCCTGATCTCATATAGGATGCCAAAGACCTGCTGCTCCTCGTTGGTGTATATCCTTTCGTTGAAGCCGGTAGCCTTTGGGATGTGTCTGTTGATAAAATTGCGGCCATCTTCGATATAATCGTTAAGGGCTTCTTCATTATGAACAGGTTTGTAGCTCAAATGAACCACAGCCTGGAAATCAGGGAAATAGATGTCTGCCCACCAGGGTTCGGCATTGGGCCTTTCATCGGGTATTACTTTTGCATAAACAGGATAGCTGAATCGATAGGGAAAGATGGTATCGAAGTCTCGATAGTCTTTTTCGGGCAGATCAATGCGGAAATAGGCCCGGGGAAGGGGAGTATGACTGCTCTCGCATGAAACATTCAGCAAGAGTGACAGGATTACAGCAAGGAAAATAGTTAGGTTGGTCTTCATTAAATAAATCTGTTTTGTAGTACAAAAAAGACGCAAAATCCGGTGAATTATTGTTGATGCTATTTTATTGCAACACGAATACGCTTTATCTTGCGATTGTCTACGGCATCAATAATTAAATCAAAACCATTAAAGCTGATTTTTTCTCCTTTGTAGGGTATTTCCTGCCTCACTTCAAGAATAAGGCCGGCAAGGGTGTCTGCTTCTCCTTTTATCTCATTGAAACCAGCATAGTCAATACCGGTAATTTTGCAGAAGTCTTTCAGCAGGGTGCGTCCTTCAAATACATAATTCTTATTGTCTACCTTGGAGTAAATGGTTTCCACGATGTCGAATTCGTCATTGATTTCCCCTACAATTTCCTCCAGGATATCTTCCAGGGTAATGATACCAGCAGTACCGCCATACTCATCGACTACTATGGCCATGTGTATTTTCTTTTCCTGAAACTCCTTTAAAAGGTCATTGATTTTTTTGCTTTCAGGAACAAAAAAGCAACTTCTTATAAGATTCACCCACCGGAAATCAGGGGTTGAGTCAAGATGGGGCAGCAAATCTTTTATGTAAAGAATGCCGGTAACATTATCAAAGTTTTCTTTGAATACAGGTATACGACTGTAACCGGCCTCAACAATGGTTTGTATCAGTTCATTAAAAGGGGTGTTTTCATCCACAGCCACCACATCCATCCGGCTTTTCATTATCTCCCGTGCATTGATATTGCTGAATTGCACAATGCCGTAAAGAATTTGTTTATCTTCTTCTGTACTTTTTTCATCGTGTGCAAGGTCAATGGCATGCGACAACTCATCTGCACTGAAACCTGATTTTCTGACATCCAGTTTTTTGTCAATAAAGTTGGTGGTTTTTACCAGCAGCGTGCTTAAAGGGTAAAAAACGCGGCGAAGAGTAATCATCATACCCGACATGAACATGGCAAAACTAAGGGCATTCTGCGTGGCATACACCTTGGGCATTACTTCGGCAAAAAGGAGTAGCAGAAAAGTCACCACAATTACCTGCACAATAAAACCAACAATAAAATAATCCTCAAAATTGAAAACAATGGAGGTGACAAATGTGGAGATAATAATTACAGCAATGTTTACAACATTGTTGGTTATGAGAATGGTGGCAAGCAACCGTTTGGGTTTTTCCATCAGGCTTATGACCCTGAGAGCCCGCGTGCTGCCATCGTCATGTAAATCTTCTAACTGGGAATGTTTCAGGGAAAAGAATGCAATTTCTGAACCCGATACCAATGCTGACAGGATCAGCAATATAGCCATGACAAGCAATGCAATGGCTGCTTCGGTATTAAAAGTGTTGAAAAACGACAGTATAATTGAAACAAAACAAGAATAAGGTTCAGGCGAATCTTCCAAGGTAATAATAGCTTTGATTTCATTGCAAAAGTAATACAAATTTGCTCATAAAGTCAACATTTTGTTGACAATACACTTTTTACCTTAATTTTGCAGCCAACCGCAATAGTATTGCTCAGGTGCAGAAACAAAATTCCTGCGCAAACAGTGAAAAGAAGAGAGTCTTGATGGATAAAACAGGCATGCATTATTTTCTTGCAACAATTTTGACCTCTTGACTTTAAGCCGGAGAAAAAAAGGGGAAAGCGAAAGGAAGGTTTTCTTTCCGGGGATATTAACTGGAATTGATTTGTGAAACTGCGCAGCGATATGGTGGCACTTACAGAAATGAATCGCATGGACGTGCAGTACCTTTACCAGAAAAACTTCACCACCTCCCGGACCCGCAAAAAACAACTGTGGCAGGTTTTTTCTCAAAAGGCAGCAACAAACATTAAAAATGGACAGCACAAAGCTGTGCCGCCATCATCAGGTGATCATGTTTTTTCAGAAATACATTGTATTGCCCATGAGGGTGCTGTGGAATCAGAAAGCCCGCAATTATGTTTTTTCACGACTTACTGAACGCTCCTGGTACAAACAGCATTTTGAGGCCATCAAACGCTTGTTAAGCAAGAGGTAAATTATTTCAACTCATCGATAAGGTTGTCAACCAGCCGGCTGGCACCAATCCTTAACCAGTCCTTGCTGAGCCAATCATTCCCCAGGGTTTCTTCGGTAAGAATGTAATATCTGAGAGCTGTTGCGGCATCACCAATTCCTCCGGCAGGCTTGATTCCCAACATTTTTCCGGTTTCAGTGTAATGGTCTTTTATGGCATCAAGCATTACCATCATGGCCATTTCTGTAGCTGCGGGCTGTATTTTGCCGGTTGAGGTTTTTATGAAATCGCCCCCCGCTTTGATGGCGATTTCACTGGCACGTCTGATAAGGGTTGCCGATTGTAGCTCTCCAGTTTCCAGGATAACCTTAAGGTGAGCATCGCCACAGGCTTCCTTGATGGCTGCAATTTCATCAAAAACAAGGTTATACTCTCCCTGGAGAAACTTACCCCTTGAAATTACCATGTCAATTTCATCAGCACCTTCATCCACAGTGTATTTTACTTCTTCTACTTTGATGCGGATGGGGGATTGGCCGGCAGGAAATGCTCCTGCTACGGCTGCAACCCTGAGATTGCTTCCTTCAAGAGCCTTGCGGGCGGTGGCAACCAGGGTGGGATATACACAAACTGCTGCCACATTGGGAAGTCCAAGTCCCAGCTTGTCAATGGTCATCCCTTTTTTGCACATGGTGCGCACCTTTTCATCGGTATCTGCTCCTTCAAGGGTGGTTAGGTCTATTAAACCCATTATTGTGGGAAGTGTTTTTTTTCTGTCAATGTTCCCTTCCCGGGCGCTTATCAGTTCT
>SLPR01000221.1 GCA_007131895.1 Bacteroidales bacterium
CCCCCGCTTTTTCTTTTGGTGGGATCCACGCATACTATGGCGATGTGTTTGTCAGGAAAGGCCTGCAAAAACCTTCGGATAAACTCGTCCACCAGCGATGACTTGCCCGCCCCACCGGTGCCCGTGATGCCCAATACCGGAACCCTGGATTTTTCTCCTTTTTCAAGGTCTGTTTTTAGCCCGGGAAGACTCTCCTTTGGGTAATTTTCAATGGCGGAAATGGTTTCCGCCAGGGTTTTATGATGTTTCTCTTTTATTTTTTGGGTTGAAAACTGCATCTCCTTTCCCCGTGGGAAGTCCGCATGTTTCATTACTTCGTGAATCATCCCCAGCAAGCCCAGTTTTCGGCCATCATCAGGGGAGAAAATCCGTGCAATGCCATATTGTTGTAATTCCTCAATTTCATCAGGCAGGATCACACCGCCTCCACCGCCAAATATTTTGATATGGCCGCATTGGTTTTCCTGCAGCATATCGTACATGTATTTGAAAAACTCCAGGTGTCCGCCCTGGTAGGAGGTCACTGCGATGGCCTGTGCATCTTCCTGGATGGCGCAATGGACGATTTCCTGCACCGAGCGGTTGTGCCCCAGATGGATGACTTCGGCCCCGGCCGACTGAAAAATGCGCCGCATGATATTGATAGAAGCGTCGTGCCCATCGAACAACGAGGTGGCAGCTACAATGCGTATGTGGTTTTGAGCGGGATAAATGGGTGATTTGGACATAAGGGAAAAGTGTTTGATAATTTACAGGTATCAACAAATGTGTTTTGATGTTTGTTGCAATGTTATACTAAGGTAAGGAAAAAATCTGTAAAAAAGTGTTTTAGTGAGATGTGAAGGGAATTTGGATATGTGGGGGGAATAGGTGGTCCCTGAGTTTATCCCCCAAAAATTCCCAACTTTTATTTCATTTCACAAGGGGAAATGTTATCTTTGGTTAATGCTCTAAAATGAATGTTTGGTGTAAAAAAAACCTGTGATTGTTTAACAATATTAACTCTCCTATGGATGCAAATATCCTGGTTGTCAACCCCGGCTCCACCTCCACGAAAATTGCTGTTTACAAAAACCGTAAAGAGATACTCCTTCTCAACGTAAAACACCCCCAGGAAACCCTTTCTCAATTTGAGCGCATCGCACACCAGTTTGAATTTCGCAAAAACAAAGTAAAGGAAGTGCTTGAAGCTTCCGACATCGACCTCAGAAGCATCAATATCGTTGTAGGGCGTGGTGGATTGCTCAAACCCATGAAAGGGGGCGCCTACAGGGTGAATGAAAAGCTTATGGCGGATATTCACAACCCCATGGGCGAGCATGAGTCGAACCTGGGCGGTGTGATTGCCTGGGAGCTGGCCAGGGAAGCCGGAGAGAATGTGATTGCCATGATTGTGGATCCCACCTGTGTGGATGAGATGGATGACATAGCCCGCATATCGGGGATGCCCGAACTGCCGCGCCGGAGCTTGCTGCATGCCCTCAACCAGAAAGCCATTGCCCGCGTTTTTGCCCAGGAAAACAAAACTACTTACGAACAGGTAAACGTGATTGTTGCCCACATGGGCGGCGGAATATCGGTGGGTGCCCACAGCAAAGGGAGAATCATTGATGTAAACAACGGGCTGGACGGCGATGGACCCATGTCGCCCGAACGAAGTGGCGGACTGCCTGTGGGGGAGTTGGTTGACTTGTGCTTCTCCGGAAAGTTTACCCGGGATGAAATCCGCAGGAAAATTAAAGGGGAAGGAGGGATGTTTGCCTACCTGGGCACCAAAGATGCCGTGGAAGTAGAAAAACGGGTCCGTGAAGGAGATGAATACGCCCGGCAGGTCTATATGGCCATTTCTTACCAGGTAGCCCGCGAAATCGGGGCGCTGGCAACCGTATTGAAGGGTGAGGTGGATGCTGTTCTGCTCACCGGTGGACTGGCCTACAGCGATATGCTGATGGATGATATTACCGAAAGGGTAAAGCACATCGGCCCGGTAAAGTCCTATCCCGGTGAAGGGGAGATGAAAGCTATGGCAATGAATGCTTACCTGGTTTTCAATGATGAAATTGATTTGAAAGACTACGAATAACCTTTGTGTTTAATCCGAAAGCTTGTTTTCGGGAATTCGTGTTAATTTTGTGATTTTTAATTAACTATTTATCATTGAATTGAGTTCGTGTAAATTGGTGAAATTGGCTTCGCCGAGCTTCGGTTCGTGGACAATTGACTTTTATAAGTGGACTCACCTTTAATTTATAAACCCCATAAACCTTTATCAAAACTAAAAACTACATTATGGATTATGCAGAAAGATTACAAAATGTGTCGGTACTGGGTGCTGCCGGAAAGATGGGAAGTGGCATCCTGTTGCTTACCGCCATTGAGATGGCTGACTTGAGCCTCAAACCTGAGAACAAGGGTAAGCATTATGTTCTCAACGCCATGGACTTATCCGGAGAGGCGTTGCCCGGACTGATGCGATACCTGAAAAGCCAGGTACTCAAGGCTGCCGAGAAAAAAATTGTAGCCCTCAGGGAGGCCTATGCAGAAAGGTCCGATCTGATTACCAATGAGCAGATTATCAACCAGTACATCGATGATGTTTTGCTGGTTGTAAGACCCACCACTTTGCTGGAAGCGACCTATCAGTCGCATATCATCTTTGAAGCCATCAAGGAAGATCCTGCACTGAAGACAAAAATATTCAGGCAAATCAACGAAAACAGTACTGTGACTCCCTGGTTTTGCACCAATACCTCTTCCATCCCCATTGGCGAACTGGACAAGAAAGCCGGACTTGACGGCAGATTGCTGGGGGTGCATTTTTACAATCCTCCCGCGGTACAGAAACTGGTAGAGATCATCAAAGCAGACCATACCCAGCCTGAACTGGTGGATTTTGCCAACACATTGGCCAAAAACCTCAGAAAGATTGTGGTTCCTTCGGCCGATTTTGCCGGATTTATTGGCAATGGGCACTTCATGCGCGATGCGCTCCATGGCATTCATGAAGCAGAGGCGTTGACAGAGAAATATTCCTTCACCCAATCTGTGTACATGATCGACAAGATAACACGGGATTACCTTATTCGTCCCATGGGAATTTTCCAGTTGGTTGATTATGTGGGAATTGATGTTTGCTCCTATATCATGAGCGTGATGAATCCCTATCTGAAAGATGAGGATTTACACAGCAGCCTGCTTCACAAAATGATCGAACTGGGGGTGAAAGGGGGCCAAAATGCCGATGGTTCCCAAAAGGACGGTTTCCTGAAATATGAGAAAGGGAGACCTGTAGCCATTTTTGATGTGAATAAAAAGGAATATGAGCCGATAAGCAGTTTGCAGCAAGAGTGCGATGCTGAACTGGGTGATGCCCCGTCATCATGGAAACCGTGGAAAGCCCTGGTAGGCGACAGGGATAAGGATACGTTCCTCAAAGGTTATTATGCTGAGATGAAAAGCATGGACAACCCGGGAAGTAAGCTTGCTGTAAAGTATGCCCGTCGATCCAAAGAAATTGGTTTGAAACTGGTGGAAGACAAAGTGGCCTTCAGCAATGAGGATGTCAATACGGTGCTGCTAACAGGATTCTTTCATGCCTACGGGCCCATCAATGAATACGTGTAGCAAAGCCTTAGTCAAAGCAGCCCGAACAGCACATTACTTACGCAATTATTCAAAATTAAAACACATCATCAAATCCATTCAAAATGAAATTACGCAGAAAAATATATATGATAGCTGGTTACAATACCATTTCCATGGGAACCGGCAGGAAAGAATTTCACCCCAAAAAGCCCCGTCCCGATCTGGAAGATTACATCAAAGAAGCCGGTCAGGCTGTACTGAAGATGATAGGAGGGGCGGAAAAGGTTGATGAAACCGTTTTCGGCAACTTCATTGCTTCCCGTTTCAATCAGCAGGCGCACATCGCCGGATTCGCACCCTATATTGATGAAGGGCTTCGTTACAAACCCTCTGTTAGAGTGGAAGGAGCCTGCGGTACCGGTGCCCTGGCGCTTACTACCGCCATGCGCTCCATCCTTGCTGAAACCGCTGAAGTGGCGCTGGTGGTAGGGGTAGAGGTGCAAAACAGTGTGAAGGCTGTTTACGGTGCCGATATTCTGGCAGCTGCAGGCTGGGCCAAAGAGAGAAAGGCCGGTCATGCCTACTTCTTCCCGGGCAAATTCAGCGACAGGGCCAAAGCGTACACTGAAAAATTCGGCGCGGAAAAGCCCCGTGACGCTATGGCCCGCTGGTACGAAAATGCCATCGAAAACGCCAGGCTGTGCCCCACCGCCCAGGAATATCACAACACCACAAAAGACCTTATTGCCTGCGGTATTCAGAAGCCCAACCCCAAAGGATTTGTGGATTCGCTCAACTTCTTTGACTGCTCCAAAGTGTCTGACGGTGCCAGTGCCATTGCTGTGGTGTCGGAAGAAGGTCTCAAGCGTTGCGGGATAGACAAAAAAGATGCAGTGGAAATTCTCGGGTTTGGTCAGGCGGAAGAGGATATCACCAAAGCACCTGAAGAACCCACACGGCTGTTAACTACCAAAGTAGCGGTGCAAAAAGCTTTTGAATCGGCAGGAATCACCAAAGAACAGGTCGGTACAGTGGAATGTCACGACTGTTTTACCATTGCCGGTATCATGGCCACCGAGGCCATTGGCTTTGCCGAATATGGCAAGGGACCCGATTTTGTGCTGGAGGGGCACACTTCCCGCAAAGGTTCTGTGCCGTTTAACACTACCGGAGGATTGATAGGCTGGGGGCATCCCACCGGAGCTACCGGCGTGCACCAGGCCGTGACCCTCTGGGAACAGCTTACCGGTAAAGCCGGAGATGCACAGATTGAATTGCAGCCTGAAAAACCTTTTGGTTTGAGCATCAATATGGGAGGTGACGATATTTCTGTCATTTCTATTGTTTACAAAAAGGCGGAATAATTGAGCAACGCGGTTGAAGACTATACCCTTGTATCAGGCAGAAAAATATATTACCGCCTGTTGAACCCACAGCTCCTCAGTGGAGAGAAGCCTCTGC
>SLPR01000236.1 GCA_007131895.1 Bacteroidales bacterium
AAGAACTTTACTTTTCCGTTACTCATACAAAATAAAATAAAAATAAAAAATTAAATTCAACACAAAGATATTAATTATTCTGAAAAAAATACCGAAATGAGGTTTGTTTCAAAATTTATTTTTCGAAAATTACAAAATGCATTATTTGAGTATACTAGAGTGTTTTTTTTATCGAAAGCGGGCTTTATGTCCCATTAGTAATATCTTCTTATGAAGTATTTTAAAGTTATGGGAGTTAGTGTCCGTCTTTGCCGGTATGCACGTGCTTATGGTCAATTTCTTCCTGGTTCGCTTCCCTGGTATTGAGAATTTCACCTTTAAAATGAAGATCATGCCCCGCAAGCGGATGGTTAAAATCCATTTTTACGGTTTCATCTGCTATCTCAAGGATTTTACCTTGCAAAGGCTGTCCGTTTTGATCGCGCATGGTAACCATATTGCCTTCAAAAAGCATATCGCTAGCTTCTTCACCATCAATAACAAAAACACTTCTTGGCAAATCAATAACAGCGGTTGGGTCTGTTGCACCATAGGCCTTATCAGCTGCAATTACAAAATCAAAGGTTTCTCCGTTTTGCAGGTTGTTAATATTATTTTCAAAATCAGGCACCAGGTTTCCAACGCCAAACAGAAATTCTGCCGGTTTTTCTTTTCCTGCAATTTCGATTACTTCACCTTCTGCACTTCCTGAGCGAAGTTCATACGTCAGCGTGATTACTTTGGGTTTACTCATAAAATCAATATATAAAATTAAAAAATTTCAGGCCGTTCTCACTAAACTTGTTTTGTCAATGAGTAACAGCCCCAATTGTTAATTAAATACGAAAATATAAAAAAAAATACAGATTATCAAATTTTTAAGTCTGTTTAATCTTTTGCAGCCCCTTTTGCGGTGTAAGGAGTTTACCTGGAAATAACAACTGGCACTGACTCTCCATTGGCTGATACCAGAATGTAATATCCTGGTTTAATGCCGGCTACCTGCAACTTGTTTTCATCAAATATCGTTTTCACAGCCATTCCGGTTGAATTATACAAAGTGCCGGAAATGGGTTTGTTGATAAACAGGATATCTCCGGAAACAGGATTGGGGAAAACTTTAAGGCGGTTTTCCTGATGTCCCGGTTTTTCTTCTTTTATTTGAGTTGCCGGGTCATTTACAGAAATAAAATGGAGTCCGAGCATGTCGCGGGCACCGCCACTTTCATTCAAGTGAATTCCTGTGTAATAATACAACCACCTTATTTGCAGATAGGGTTTTCCTAAGGCATCTGGGGGGATGGGCAGGTTGTCAAATTCCTGGAAATGTCCCGCAAATTCGCTGCGATGGTATTCAATGATTTCACCGTTCTCATCCCGCCAGTCTTTCCAGTAGCTGTCAAGTTCTGTTCTGTATTGAAGCCGAATGCCGTATACCCTTTGGTTTGCCCTTATGGTAGAGGCTTTCCAGCTGAGATTTACTGTTGCTGAATTTTGGGTGTTTAAGGCAAGAATGGCGGCACCGAGATCCCGGTCTCTTCCTGTATTGATAAAAGATATTCCGTTGTTGTTTAGTCCGTTTAACCTGGTTCGGTTTTGATTGCGGTAGGGAAACCCTATATTCTGCTGATCGTCAGGTGCGTAGTCTGATTCGGGAATAGCATAAGCGCGTAAAATCCGGGAACCTGATTGAGGATCCGGGGTTTCTCCCTGCATGAAAAGCATATTTTCAGGAAAACTACCTTCGGGTTCGTCGGGACTCCAGTAATTAAACGTATACCCATGCAAGGATAAATCTAATGCACCGGGATAAACAAGCACATAAAAATCTTGTTTTACCGAAGGGTTAAAACCATCGCTAACTTCCAGTTGAACCCAGGTACCTCCCCTGGCAATAGGTTGAATGGTTAGTTGCTGATTGGAAACCCATACATCAGCATGGTCAGGCTGGTCAATACTCACCGAATATTGCAGGTCTACTCCATCAGGATGTCGGAAGTAATCCTCCAGATTGATATCTAAAACGGCACCTTCTTCAATGAGTTTAACCGGATCCTCAAATGATGCAATTTGCAAGGGTGGTCTGACAACTCCTGCCAGAGCCTCACCGTCGATAGCAACATTGTCTATTCGGTTGTTGCCGTTGACACCTCCCTCCATGTCGGGGTTGTTTTCAATATATATGCTTATGGAAAGAGAAGCATTGTTATTGGCCTGCCGGATATTGCTCAAATCTACCTCTACCATTCTGGCTTTTTCGGATATAATTACAGTATCTATCGGGAAGTATTGTTCTCCATCCAAAGAGTACATGACAATATGTGTATTGGCTCCATTTGTCGATCTTTTTGCTTCGTAGGAAAACATCAAATCCCTGTAGTTTTCAGATGATACGTGGAAAAGAAGTTGGGTTCCGGCAGGATTTTCTGCCTTTAGGTGGTTTGATGGTTCTTTGCCGGTTCTGTCATTGAGTCCCATGAAATGATTACCTGATCCTGAACTGATGGATGCAGCAGCAGGATGTTGAACAATGAGTTCAGCCCCATGAATGGACCAGGTGGGCTCATATAAATCGGTTTGGTTGTTAAAGTTCCAGTAATGAATCATTGTTAACGGTTCTCCAAGCTGGCTATCCATCCATTGCAGTCTTTCCCTTTGCCAGTTGGCCATCCAAAGTACCTCCTCCTCAAATGTATCCGCAATAAACCAGTTGGGCCAGATCCAGGTACCAAGAATATCCCATCGGTCAAAATTTCTTGTACCCGCTTCCCGCAAATGGTTGTAAGTTTGCATTATCCTGTTGTTGAGGCGCAAATCGGAAAAAGCTGTTAATCGCAAACTCCTGTATCGCCTGTTGTATGCCTGTTCAAAGGCGGGGTCTTCAAACATACGGTTGTACCAGCCGTAAACATATTCCTCCTCGCTGATGAGATTGTAATACCACCCCTGCGGATTCCATCCTTCCAGATAATAGGAATTTCCCAGGGCAAGATTAAAATCCCAAAGGGGACCTGACTTGATTTTACCTTTTCTTTCTTTGTTGAAAAAAGTACTGAGACGATAGCCGTCAATTTCTTTGGTAAGCTCGGTAATCAAATGCATGTCAATAAATGAGCGCGAATCCAGAAACGCAGCATATCCTTGCTTAGTGCTTGTAAACAAATCTCCAAACAGCGCTGACTCAAGAGAATCGAGGTATTGGACCAGATAGTTTTTCTGGGCAGGAGAAACACTTTCTTCATTGGGTCTGACAAACGCAAAATGGCTTTCCCTGTTGGTGAAAAATCCTGTTTCTCCCGGATTGAGTCTGTCAATCTTAAAAATATACCCTCCCGAGACTTCAGGGTATTCATTGTGGTGGGGTTCGAGATCTTCCACTTCCACTCTCCCCGGTGCTACCTTTATACGCTCGGTAAGCAGGTAAACACCATGATAGGTGTGTGCCTGCAATGATGACGTGCCTTTATGCAAAAACAACTCAACAAAACGAGTACGTGGCGAGTAGTGTCCGGCATCAGGGGCTATAGCATAAGATATTGCATTTCGCATGAGACTTTTGTCGGAATAGGGGCCATGCAAAATCCAGTTATGCTCCTCTGGCATTCCCAGCAGAGGCACCTTACGATTGCTATCGGCCTCTTCAAGGATATGAAATCCGTATCCTTTTTTGGGAAACATTTGTGAGCTTGACCCCCTGATATTGATTTTTATCCTTCCGCTGAAATTCGGTGTTTCCATGAGTTGTGCCCGCTGGCCCTCCAAATTGTCCCATAAACTCATCCATGCTGTGGTTCTTCCTCCCGGTGTTATATCAGTATTGAAGCTGTGAATAATCATCATGGGCAAATTCGAGGAAAGCGGAGCAAGGTTCTGGTGAGAAACTGAGTATGTTGCTCCTGCCGCTTCTCCCGCAAGGTATCCTGGCTTAACAGCCCTTGCTCTTACATAGGCTGTATTGCTGATGGCAAAAGGTTGCTGATACAAAATTCCGTTATCAGCTGATGGAAGCGATCCATTGGTGGTATAATATATATGTGCATCAGGCTCGAAAGAAAATATACTGACTTCAACCGTTGCTGAATACACTCCCGCAGAGGGAAACAGAACCGGTTTTTTTGTTATTGCGCTGAATCCTTGCTGACTGTTTACTGCTTCAGGAGTAGGGTGCTCAAAGTAAACCCATTCGTCACCGCCGTTGGGAAGTCTTCCCAATGAAACCTGGGAAGGGATTGGCACTGGTGGCATTTCGTCTATTCGAATTCCCTGGGGATTGGTAAGGATTAGTTCTTCACCGGCTGAGGAAAGTTTGAAATTGGTATGCCATCTTGCAGCAGGTATATAACAATGTTCAGCGCTGAGTGGTTCCTCAAATACACCACCGGGAAGCTGCCATCTGACAGAGAGATTATCGCCACCGGTGCCTTCTTTCATAAGGGCTGAAAGGTAATATGTTTCTCCTTTTATGAGTGGTATATAATTTGAAAGTTGCTCGGAGAATTTGTACCATTCCCTGGGATGGGTCCAACCCGGAACACTGGCTATCAGCTGGGCATGGTCAGGATTTTCGCTGGTGCTTAAATAAAGTGCTGAATTATCATCACTGGCAATCTGAAACCTGTAATTTCCCGTCACGGGTGCAACCAGCCATGTAAAAAGATGCTGACCGTAATTATCAGCAATATCTGTGGGCGCTTCAAAATAATTGGTTATAACGTTCCTTGTGGCAGGGTTGTCAGGGAAGCTTTCATGGTTGATCAGGTTGTCAACTCTGGTGCCGGGTATGTTGGGATACCATCTTCGTTGTATGCCGTTTTTCATGGAGCCAGGCAGAGGTTTCCGGTCTTTTCCTGAGGCCCAGATAAGGAGATATTCTCCCGGCTGCATCTCATAAGCCGGAAAAACCCATTTGAAGGGATTGTCGTAATCGTCGGATAAGCCAAACCCTTCGAGATTTATCACATTATTATCCGCATTATATAATTCAATCCAGTCTTCAAAAGAGCCATATTCATCAGATATGAAATTGGTATTGGAACTCATAACTTCATTGATAACAATATGCTGGGCTGCTAAAAACCCGGTATGGATAGCAAGAAGAATCAGCCCTGAGAGAATTACCTGAGAAGCTTTTAAGAAAGGCATAAATAAGGAATTATTAAACTGTCAGGCAAATATATCCATAACTTGGTGTAAAAACTAATTTGTACCCGGACTGGAAAAAAGTTGAGTTATACTCCAAAGATATAGAAAGAGGAAAAGAGGAAAATGAGGGTGTTGATTAATTTTTGAATAATCTTTTGCTGAATAAGATTTATTGATTAACTTTGCGCTCCTGAAAATAAAACCTCAAAATTACTTCATAACGCAATGGCAAAGAAATCTAAAGACGCAAGAGTGCAGATCATCATGGAATGCACAGAGCACAAAACCAGCGGAATGCCTGGAACTTCAAGGTACATTTCTACGAAAAACAAGAAAAATACACCTGACAGGCTTGAACTGAAAAAGTACAATCCTATTTTAAGAAAAATGACTGTTCATCGCGAAATTAAATAATTAAACTATGGCAAAGAAAGTAGTTGCAACCCTGAAAACGGATACCGGTAAGGGTTTCGCAAAAGTTATCAAAATGGAAAAATCAGCAAAATCCGGCGCATATGCTTTCAAAGAAGATATTATAGCTGCCGATAAAGTAAAAGATTATTTTTCAAAGAAATAAATCTTTTGCTGTTTAGCTGGCAATTATTCTGAAGGCTGTTTCAATACAGCCTTCCATTATGGCATTTATACAAAAAAGACTTCCCTAATGTAATTATTCAGGAAGTCTTTTTTATTACCTTTGTCCCTGATTAGCAGTCAGCCAGGTGGCATGAATACTTTAGTCTGACTTTACTTAAAAAATTACAGATGGGATTGTTTGATATTTTTTCCAAAAACAAAAAAGAGAAACTCGAGCAGGGTCTTGACAAAACCCGTGAGAATATTTTTTCACGATTGGGCAAGGCCGTTGCAGGCAAATCAGTGGTTGATGCAGATGTGCTGGACAATCTTGAAGAAGTGCTGGTTACCTCTGATGTAGGAGTAACTACTACATTGCGAATTATTGAACGCATTGAAGAGAGGGTTGCAAAAGACAAATACCTGGGAACAGAGGAGCTTAATCGCATTCTCAAAGAAGAGATAAAGGCATTATTGGCAGAAAATACCGTCAATGATTTCAGATCGTTTGGTCTTGATCCTATTGAAGGACCTTATGTAATCATGGTAGTTGGGGTAAACGGAGTAGGAAAAACCACTACCATCGGAAAACTAGCATATAAGTTTAAGGCTGCAGGGAAATCTGTTGTTTTGGGAGCTTCCGATACCTTCAGGGCCGCAGCAGTAAACCAGTTAACCATATGGTCGCAAAGAGTAGATGTGCCTGTTGTATCGCAGGGAATGGGCGCAGATCCGGCTTCGGTGGCTTTTGAAACAGTTGCCTACGCCCGCAAGCATAAAATCGATGTAGCCATTATTGATACCGCCGGACGATTGCACAACAAAGTGGGACTAATGAATGAACTGAGTAAAATAAAACGGGTAATGCAAAAGCAAGTTGAAGCTGCTCCTCATGAAATTTTGCTTGTGCTGGATGGATCCACCGGACAGAATGCTTTCGAACAGGCAAAACAATTTACAACAGCCACTGAAGTTAATGCTCTTGCTATTACAAAGCTTGATGGAACGGCCAAAGGAGGTGTGGTAATTGGCGTAAGTGACCAGTTTAAAATTCCGGTTAAATATATAGGTGTAGGTGAAGGGGTTGATGATTTACAGATTTTTGATCGTGATGCCTTTGTAGATACCCTTTTTGACCGATAACATAAGCACCCGGAATACATTGCATCTGGTAGCAATTGAACTGCCTCTTATACTCGTTTGTTAGTTCCCTGTTTATTCCTTTGAATGTCAGGATATGCAGTATCCCCCGGCATTAATTAAGAGCATAGCTTTGATGGCCTTATTTTATATCGGCCTCTAAATTTCCCGTAATCTTCAATAATCTTTATGACTTCAAAAAAACACATCAATATTATCACGCTGGGTTGTTCGAAAAACCTTGTGGATTCAGAAAAAATAATGGGCCAGCTTCAGCACGGACCCTTTCGTATTACCCACGATGCTGATGGACCTTCTGACATTGTTGTTATCAACACCTGCGGCTTTATAGGTGATGCTAAAGAAGAATCAATAGACACTATTTTGCAATACACGGAAGCCAAAAAACAGGGCCTTGTAAAAGAGGTTATTGTTACTGGTTGTTTATCGCAACGATACAAAGATGCTTTGCAGAAAGAGATTCCGGAGGCTGATGCCTGGTTTGGAGTGGACAATCCGTCAGAACTTTTCACATACCTGAGACACAAATACAATGAGGGCAGCCAGGAAAGGATGATCACAACCCCTTCCCATTTTGCATACCTCAAAATTGCCGAGGGCTGCGACCGGACATGTTCTTTTTGTGCCATTCCCCTGATACGGGGAAAGTTTATCTCCCGCCCTGTAGAAAGCCTCGTGGAGGAAGCAGCAGAACTTGCCCGAAAGGGTGTTAAGGAAATTCTGCTTATTGCACAGGATCTAAGCTACTACGGATATGATTTAGAGAGAAGAAGCATGCTGGCAGATTTGCTCCGGGAACTGGTGAAAGTTTCTGGAATTGAATGGATCCGCCTTCATTATGCCTATCCTAAAAATTTCCCCACTGAAGTAATTGACCTGATGGCTAAAGAGCCAAAAATATGTCGGTACCTTGATATACCCTTGCAGCATATCAGCGATCCTGTATTGAAATCCATGCGACGCAATACTGACAAGGTCTCTACTTTGGCGCTTCTGGAAGCGTTTCGCAGCAAAGTGCCCGATGTGGCATTGAGAACCACCTTGCTGGTGGGCTATCCCGGCGAAACCATTGAGCAGTTTGAGGAGTTGCTGGCTTTTGTAAAAGAAACCCGGTTTGAAAGATTGGGAGTATTCACGTATTCGCCTGAGGAGGGAACAAAAGCTTTTGAACTGAAAGATACTATCAGCGAAAAGGAGAAGCAGAAAAGGGCCGATAAGATTATGGAAGTTCAGCAGGAGATTTCATTTCAGTTGAACCAGGAGAAGATTGGGAAGACGTTTCGTGTGCTAATCGACAGGGAAGAGGAAGATTATTTTGTGGGTCGTACAGAATATGACTCTCCGGAGGTTGATAATGAAGTGTATGTTACAAAGCAGGAGGATATAGTTCTGACTGAATTCTACTCAGTAAAAATCACTTCAGCATCAGATTTTGATTTGTTTGGAGAGAAGGTTTAATCACCGTTTTTTATGGCATGCACAACCGTTGCATAGAAAGTTTCAGGATTACCCTAAAAGAAAACCCTTGTAATCAAATGATATACAAGGGTTTTTTGTTATGTAGCGGGGACGAGAGTTGAACTCGTGACCTTCGGGTTATGAATCCGACGCTCTAACCACCTGAGCTACCCCGCCAATTTATCTGTTTTAAAGAGCTTGACTCAGGTTTGGCAGCCTTGGTGCTGTCGTTTTGAGTGGTGCAAAAATAGTAAAGAATTTCAATATACAAGGGATATTTAAAAAAAGTTTTTTAAACTTTTTTTGAACGTCTGAAGCTTGCAGATTGGCTTAAAAAGATGCCGGATATAACAATGATGATTCCCAGTATTTTACTCAAATCAATGCTCTCTTGCAGCAGAAAAAAGGAGAAAATGGCTGTAAAGACAGGAATAAGATTGGCAAACACTGAAGTGCGGGCAACCCCGATAACTCTTACTGCAATGGTGAAAAACACGAAGGCGAGTGTAGATGCAAATATTGCCAGCTTCAAAAGCGCCCATGCAAGTTCAGCGGTGGGCTGAACAGTAATGAATGTCGAAAAATCAAAAATCAGAAAAAAAGGAAGAAAAAACAATGCACCCAGCAAGTTCTGTACTTTGATTATAGTAGTGGAGGAGTACTTGATGGCTAGTTTTTTCAGGTAGACAATATTGACAAGAGCTGAAATGACAGCGAAAAACAGCAGGCCTACACCAAGCGGTGAAGCGCTGAAACGAAATTCAAAATCCAGAACCATGATAATAACTCCCGAGAAAGATATGAAAAAACCTATCAGGTTTAGCCGGGTAATTCTTTCCCCAAAAACAAAATAACCCAGCATAGGCGTAAAAACAGGGATGGTAGCAATAATTACTGCAGCGATGGTGGGGGTTACATATTTCAAACCGAAGCTCTCCCCAATAAAATAACAAAAAGGCGAGAAGAATGACAAAATCAAAAAAGACTTGTAATCCTCTTTTTTTACTTTTTCCTTTTTTCCGAAAATGCCCAATATAAAAAACAGAAAAACCGAGGACAAGCTCAGACGCAAAAACATGGTAGTAATAGGTTCATAGTATTCATAAACCACTTTCATCCATACATAGGAAATGCCCCAAAAGGTAATTGCCAGCAATGTAAGAAAGTAAACAAGGATTACATTTTTTTGCATATTACTTCGAAAATTTGCGCAAACCTACAAAATATTTGCAAGTAACAGGATGATTAAAAACCTTTTGAATTACAATAATTTTCGTAGATTTTTTATGATGATATGTGAAAAACATGCAAAATCAAACGATTGTATGTAATGATCTGTTTTATAAACATTTTGTTGATAAATAATCGGAAAATCTTTGTTTAAAGCCCTGCGTATCTTGGTTTTTTTTGTATATTGCATCCTATCAATAGTTCTTAATAGTATTTGCTTATGACCCCATTACAAAAATTTACACTCGAGTTCCCCATGAAGGTATCTCCAAAGCTGCTCTTCACTCTCATAAGCACATCGGAGGGACTTGCACGTTGGTTTGCAGACAAGGTAACTGTTCAGGGTGATAACTACCTTTTTGAATGGGAAGGCAGCCAGCAATCAGCCCGTCTGCTGGAATCGAAAGAACCGGAGTATGTCAGGTTTGAATGGACTGATGACTTCCATGAAGGATTTGTTTTGGAGCTTCAAATCAGTCATCAGCCTGTATCGGGCGAATCAGCCCTGATTGTAAGCGACTATGCCGAGGAATCAGACATGGATTTTACGCAGATGTGGTGGAGAACCCAGTTAACTAAACTGCACAGAGTATTTAGCTCCTGAGTCAAATATAGCCTGGTAAGCAAGTTGCGCTCCTTTCCCCGATGATATGCTGTTATCCCCTGTTGTTATGATGTTACAAGCTGGGAGCCTGAAGTTTAAACCAATCTTTTACAAAATCGGAGTAGTCCTTAGGGGCCTTATAATGTTTAAACTCGTTGGTTCGGGGGGTGTATATGTAATCTTTGGCCCAGGTTTGATATTTCTTCTGTATATCCTTTAGTGCTTCAATGATCCAGTAGAGCTCCTGATCGGTCATGGTAGGATGCAAAGAAAGCCTGATCCAACCAGGTTTTTCTGATAAATCACCTGTGCTGATTTTTGATGTGATGCTTCTGGAGTGTTCATAATCCACATTCAGCAGATAGTGACCATAGGTACCTGCACATGCACAACCCCCTCTTACCTGTATTCCATAACGATCATTAAGTAGTTTCACCACCAGGTTGTAATGCATGTTCTCGAAATAGAAAGAAATAACTCCCAGTCTTTCATGGGTATTATCAGCAAGAATCCACAGACCGGGAATGGTTTGGAATTCTCTGAACACGATTTCAAGCAGTTCGTTTTCTCTTTTATGAATATTTTCAACTCCCATCTGATCCTTAAGGTTAATGGCCAGGGCTGCCTTTATAGTCTGAAGAAAACCGGGTGTTCCGCCGTCTTCCCTTAGTTCAATGTCGTCGATATACTTGTACTCACCCCAGGGGTTGGTCCAGTCTACTGTGCCTCCACCCGGGTTGTCAGGAACTACCGAATTGTAAGTGGAAGAGTCGAAAATCAAAACTCCGGGTGTTCCGGGGCCTCCCAGAAATTTGTGAGGAGAAAACAATACTGCATCCAGTTTTTCCATAGGATCTGCAGGGTGCATGTTGATTTCATCATAAGGAGCGGATGCTGCATAATCGATAAAACAAACTCCTTCATGCTCGTGCATTATGCGTGCCAGCTCATGCACAGGAGTTCTTATGCCTGTAACGTTAGAGCAGGCAGTAAAAGATCCTATTTTGAGTTTTCGCTCTTTATGCTTTTCCAGTTCTGCCCTCAGCTCATCCAGGTCAATAAGCATATCTTTCCCGGGTTTGATGACTACAACATCTGCAGTGGTTTCAAACCATGATGTTTGGTTGGAGTGATGCTCCATGTGTGAAATAAAAACCACCGGTTTTTCGTTCTCCTGCATACATTTTCCTGCAGAAAGTTTTCCGCAAACCCTTAGTCCAAGGATTCGTTGAAACTTATTGATTACAGTAGTGAATCCACTTCCGGCTGTGATTATCGCATCTTTGGGACCGGCATTTACATGTTCTTTGATTTTTTTATGTGCATAATGATAGGCATTGGTCATGAGTATACCGGTTTCGCTGGCTTCGGTATGGGTATTTCCTACGAATGGACCAAATTTTTCCACTATAGTTTTTTCAATAGGTTCGTACAGCCGGCCACTGGCAATCCAGTCGGCATATACGAGCTTCTGAATTCCATAAGGAGAAACAAAAGTTTGTTCAATACCGATTATGTTTTTCCGGAACTTATCAAAATATTTTTCAGCCTGTTCTATCATTTTCATAAAGTTTGTGCAAAAATGCAAAAAAAAAGTGAATAGTTATATCTTTAACTGATTAAACCCACAAATCTATATCGTTGTATTGGGTTCGATTTTTCATGATTTTATTAAACTTACTATACTGCTAAGGGGAGTAGAATAAATGTTACTTTTATAGTTCAAAAACTGTAAGTTGAATAGTGGAGGTAAGGACTTTAGAAAAAGATTTGCCTTTCTATGTTAAATATTAGTAATTAGCAAGGTATAAGTAAACATGAAGGTATAATTTTTGTACTAAACTTAAATTAGTACATTGTTTTATTTAATCCCCAATAGTATGAATTGTTCAAGGAGATACTCTTATAATCATCCGGCATCAAAAATTTCTATTTTCTTTTCTTTTCTTCTTGTGATGCTATTGAGCATCTCTTCATCCTATGCTCAATATTTTGGTAGAAACAAACCCGGCTATCAAACCTTTGAGTTTCAGGTTTATGAATCGCCTCATTTTACCTTTTATCATTATTTCGATAACGATTCGGTAATTAATGCGCTTGCCAACAGGTTTGAACACTGGTACGTAAGACATCAGAAGCTTTTCAAAGATACATTTGAAAAACCCAGTCCAATACTTATTTATGCAAACCATCCTGATTTTCAGCAGACCACAGCCGTCAGCGGAATGATAGGAATAGGAACGCAGGGGGTTACAGAAGCCTTGAAAAACAGGGTGGTTATACCTGTTCTGGAATCCAATTCACAAACCGATCACGTTATCGGGCACGAGCTTGTACACGTTTTTCACTTCAGGGCTCTGTTTATTGACGACTCATTGTCTCTCAACTCTCTGCGAAACCTGCCTCTATGGCTCGTAGAGGGTATGGCAGAATATTTCTCCATTGGCAGTGTAGATGCCCATACCTCTATGATAATCCGTGATGCTGTGAAGCAAGAGGACTTTCCCTCTTTGCAGGATATGACACGAAACTACTCTTACAATCCCTACCGGTACGGTCATGCCTTTGTTGCCTTTATGGGGCGCACCTGGGGAGATGACCTGATAGCCCCATTATTCAGAGAAACAGCAAAATTTGGCTACGAAAGGGCCATTGAAAGGGTGATAGGACTCAATGCCAATACGGTGTCAGATTTATGGAAAAGTGCTACCATCGCTCACTATCAGCAATGGCTTGATGATTCTTTAAAGCACATTGTAAGAGGAGAGCTGTTAATTGATGACAAAAAAGGCGGAGATTTAAATATTTCCCCTTCTCTCAGCCCCAATGGTGAGTTAGTAGCTTTCTTTTCTGAAAGAGATTTATTTTCTCTTGATTTGTTTCTTGCCAATGCAAAAACCGGTCGGATAATCCGTAAATTATCCAGTTCTACCCGAAGCAGTGATATCGACGCTTTTAACTTTTTTGAATCAGTGGGAAGCTGGTCTCCCGATGGAGATAAATTTGTACATGTTGCAGTTAAACGTGGCCGAAACCAGCTTGTTATAGTTGATGCAAATCGTCCGCGACGTACACAACATATTCCCGTGGAGGGGGTGCCTTCCCTTAATAACCCTGCATGGTCTCCAGACGGTAGATATATTGTTTTCTCAGGTTTGGTTGATGGCATAGGAAACCTCTACAAATTAGATCTTGAAACGAAAAAGGTAGATAGACTAACCAACGACCGATATTCCTACATTCATCCATCATGGTCTCCAGATGGGAAATATCTGACATTCGCCACCGATAAGCTGCCTGTAAAGTATAATACTGATACGCTGAGCTACAGCTTTTATCTGGGTATAATGGACATGGAAAGCCCTGGAAGAGATGTTACCGTATTTGATGTTTTCCCCTCTGCAAATAATGTAAATCCGGTTTTCGATCACAACCAGGAGGTGATATACTTTTTAAGCAACAGAGATGGTTTCAGAAACCTGTATCACTATAATCTGGAAAATGGGAAAGTATTTCAACTTACAGATTATTACACTGGCATCAGTGGTATTACTCAGTTATCTCCTGCTATAACTGTAGCCAGAAATACAGGAGAAATATCCTACAGCTACTACAATGATGGTAAGTATGCAGTTTATAAAGCCAATCCTTCAGACTTTTTGATGGAGGAGGTCGACCCGGACGAAATTGATATGCAGGCTGCAACATTGCCACCTATGACCAGGAATACAGTGCCTGTGGTAGATGACTTTTTGAGCTCAGAGACAAGAGCCCCTGCTTTTCCTGTTGACTCATTCGAGGTTAAGCCATATCGACCTCAGTTTGGTTTAACTTTTATTGGAAGTGGTGGAGTAGGAGTAGCCACCAGCCGATTTGGAACCGGCATGCAGGGTGGAGTAGCCATGATGTTTAGCGATATTGTAGGAGATAATCAACTATTTTCAATGCTATCTGTAAATGGTGAGATCTATGACTTTGGTGGACAGGTAGGGTATATTAATCAAAAACACAGAGTCAACTGGGGGGGCAGTGTTTCCCATATTCCCTATCAGTTTGCCTATCTGAGTCTTGATACGGAATATTTTGGACCTGACAGTATTCCTCACCTTGACTATCAGTTTGTTATAGAACGAACTTTTGAAACCCAGTTTGGTGCTTTTGCCTTGTATCCTATTTCCACTACGCGCCGAATTGAACTAAGCGCCAGCCAGGCCTGGTATTATTTCAGACAAGATATTTTCCATACGTATTATGATAATTTTGGCTTTTACCGGGGT
The DNA here is from genome assembly GCA_007131895.1 of Bacteroidales bacterium. Lineage (GTDB taxonomy): Bacteria > Bacteroidota > Bacteroidia > Bacteroidales > UBA7960 > SKVR01. The sequence continues at coordinate 14,428 of SLPR01000236.1, forward strand.
CAGGACAGGAGCAAGGGAGATAGCCGCGATGGGTTTAACCTGCAACGAGTAAGCATTGGATATGTAGGCGACAATTCTTATTTTGGAATGGCATCACCCATGACAGGGCACAGATACCGTTTCAGTGCTCAAAAGCTTTTTGGTGAAATAGACATGTACAACCTTACAGCAGATTACCGTAAGTATTGGTTCCGCAGTCCTTTCAGTGTTGCTTTCAGGGCTTCTCACTTTGGTCGCTATGGCAAGGATTCTGACAACACCCTCTTCTATCCCCTTTATCTGGGTTATCCCACTTATATGAGAGGATTTGACTACAGTTCCCTGAATCAGATCAGAAATGATATCCCAGGAGTAGAAACTCCGGAGGATTTCCAGGGTTTCATAAGAAATATTCAGGGAACCAGAATGTTATTGGGTGGTCTGGAGTTAAAAATACCTTTTACCGGGCCCGAAAGACTTGCCCTGATTTCCAGCGGATTTTTCTTTACCGAGCTGGCCTGGTTTCTGGATGCTGGAATTGCATGGAGAGGAGGACAGGATTTGGGATGGAACTTCACCAGTGATACCGAAAATCAACGTTACCCGGTTTTCAGTACAGGGCCGTCATTGAGAATTAATCTTTTTGGTGCCATCATCCTTGAGCCATATTATGCCATTCCTTTTACGCTTGACCAAAGGCTCAAAGGTGTGTGGGGGTTGAGTTTCTGGCCGGGATGGTAACTTTGCAATTCTCAGACAATGGTATGATAAAATACAGATTAGATACAAAAAAAGCTGGTTCCGTGCGGGACCAGCTTTTTTTATGCAATACAATCGTTATTTAGTGCACCCCGTGCATCCATTTTTTCAGCAACGGAGCCATCAGGAATACAAAGATACCAACCCCAATAGATATAAGGAAAAGGTAGTAAAAGACATTGGAATATATGTGTATGGTTTTGGTAGGACCTACAAATGGGTTGAGCATACTTCCGGTTTTAACAAAACCATTTTGAGGTTCTTCCACGATTTCAACTCCCAGTGTTTTTCCATTAGGAATATAGAAATTGTGCAATACGTTGAAAGTATTGAAAGAGGTTCTCAGTGCTGTAGACCTTATGACGGTATAGTTTTGTTCCGGGTTAACTACAACAGGATGAAAAGTTTCATCATCAGAGATAGTAATCACCAGCGCCACTTCGTCAAATCTTTCGGGTCTGTTGACTTCTTTCATGATATAAGTAATGGTATCCTTGCGGGGAAGCATTGATTCCTGCGTTTCAGCGTTTGCAGTGTTCTCCGGAGAAACAGTATGGGCCGAATAAACAATAGTATCATTGGAAAACTGCATCTGTCCATGAGAAGGTTGACGGGTAAATTCTATTTCAGTGAGTCTGCCCGTGGGATCCAGGTAAGGAATTCTGAGGTCTGCATTGAATTGCTCACCAGGCTTAACGCTTCGGTGCAGGTAAAACACCTCAGGTTTGGGAGCAACTTCCTCCGGTCTTTCAGCAACTACATCCACCAGCATTCTCATAGGTTCAGAGCGAAGTGTATCTGTTCCATTTACATAAAAGGTTCTTACAGAAAACTGGTCCTTTCCGGTAAAAGAAGAGCTGGGTTCATAGGTAATACCTGTTTCCATGTAATGGGCTGTTGAGGTCAGCCTTGCAATCATTCCCCCCACGTGTTGTGCCATAGCGAATGACAAAAACCAGGCTCCCATAACCATAGAAACAATCCTTGCAGGCGCAAGCTTTGTTACCATTGACAGCCCTACAGGTGATATGCAGAGCTCTCCTGTAGTGTGCAGAAGGTAACCAAACAGAAGGAATACCAGGGCAACCATTCCATCGGGGCCAGCAAGCTGAGCTCCCAGAACAAATACTCCAAATCCCAGACCTAACTGGATTATACCCAGTGCAAATTTGATGGTAGTATTGGGTTCTTTGTCTCTTTTGCCCAAAGCAATCCAAAGTGAAGCGAAAATGGGTGCAAAAATAATGATAAACATGGGGTTAACTGACTGGAACACGGAAGTGGGAACTTCAAATCCCAGAATGAACCGGTTAACATTATTGGCAGTAAACAGCGTAATGGAGCTTCCTGCCTGTTCGAAAAATGCCCAGAAAGTGATAGAGAAAAATGCGAGGATTAGAATTACCCATACCCGGTGTCTTTCAATTTTTTCAAAAGAGAACGACATGATAAGAATCCCTGCAAAAACAATAATGGCAAATGGGGTCAGAACATAGGCCATCAGTTCATATTTCCATACCAGGAGTCCGATGAGCGGAGTAATGAGGAAGGCGCCGATGTAAATTAATCGTTCCCTGTTTATTCCAGGCAGCAACATTTGGGTAAGTTTTTCAGGGTTAGGGGGCATACCGTTGGTAGGTTCAAATTTGTTTTGGCCGCGCACAAAAACAATCAGGCCCATTACCATTCCGATACCTGCAAGTCCAAAACCGTAGTGCCATCCAAGAAGTTCTCCCAGCAGTCCGCATGCCAGCGGCGCCAGAAATGCTCCCAGGTTGATCCCCATGTAAAAGATAGTAAACCCACCATCACGCCGTGGATCGCCCGGCTTATATAAACTACCCACCATGGAAGAAATGTTGGGTTTAAAAAAACCATTGCCAATGATCAAAAATGCAAGAGCTCCAAAGAAAAAAACCTCAGATTCTATGGCCATCAGGAAGTGACCTATTGCCATCAATACAGCTCCCAGTATAATCGCTTTTCTGTATCCCAGTATCTGGTCGGCTATTACACCGCCAATAAAAGGAGTAGCGTATACAAGGGCACCATAGGCAGCATAAATACCATAAGCCTGGCTGTCGCCATAAAGAATCTGCCGGGTCATATACAATATAAGCAGTGCCCGCATTCCATAGTAACTGAATCGTTCCCACATTTCAGTAAAAAACAGGGTGTATAAAGCCCTGGGATGTTTTTCTTTCATAGGTTTTGATAAATTTTTTGGTGAAAAAATAGTATTAACTGTCGGCTTTATGATTATTGATTGGTTATGGCTGAAGACAAATTTACCAAAACCGCTTAGCAATAAAGCATGGCAAAGATATTGAATCTTAACAAACCTTAACTTAGTTTCCGTTTGTTAAAGGTTGTTTGGTTTTAATTATCTATAAATGAGATGTGAATTTCGTTAAAACAATCAGAACCTGACTCTCATCTGAGCTTTGATTTCTGTGCGGGTATT
>SLPR01000099.1 GCA_007131895.1 Bacteroidales bacterium
TATTGATCAGTTATTCTGTGAAACAGTTCTGTTAAAACTTCCAGGGACTCATCAAATTGAAAATGGAAAGTGAGAATATCCTGTTTTATGTTTTCAAATTGTATTTCGTTATTCTTTACCGAAAAATAGTAATAGAATCCATCATCGAGCAAAATATCCCTGGCCCCTGCATCTTTGAAAGCCTCCATTATTTTAGTCCATAAATTGTTCTTTTCTTTCTTGTTTTGCTCAAATATAACATACCCCCAAACTGTATTTTTCGGAATACGCATGAGGGTGTCAAAGGTAAAAAACAGATGGTTGTCAAAGGGCGTGCCTTGTTCTATGGAGATGCGGCTGTCAGCAATATTGATTTTAAATTCATGCCTCTTGTCATTAACCCACAAGGTGAAATCTGGGTTTACCTCATTCGGGGGGGCTATTTGCAACAGTTGAGTTGCCGGGCCAATGGTGGTAATGCAAATGTCGGGGACGTCGATGTCATTAACCTGAATCTCTGTATGTCCTGTATAAGTTTCTACCTGAACTTCCAGGGTGAAATTGTTGCAGGGAAAAGATTCTATAGTGCTCAGATTAAAATGGATAAATGAGCTTCCTGATGAGAAATGTTCGTAAAATTCAAGATTTATATAGTTAAATGCATGATCCTTTTCATCATCTGTTGAGCAAGATGTGAAAAGGACAAGGGCAAAAAAGGTACTGACGATAAATATTATTTTACTATTCATTGAATGTGCTGTAATCCTTTTGTTTTATATATGAGATTATTTTGATGATAATCTGGATTGTCTGTTTGTGCGCATTTTTTCCGGGCATTGTTGGATATAAAGGTTTATTTGTCGTAAAATAAACATCAAACATTCATTTCGTCTTCATATGAAGAAGGCAGAGAAAAAAAAGACAGGCTAAATTTGGTTGTGCAGGGGTGACCAAATCAAAGCCTGCCAATACAAAAAATCATGCAGGAATAAACTTTTTTTCCATGTACGTTTTTGATCCAGGGTAAATGGCCGCGCAGGTTAGCTGAAATGGTTAATGTTGATGCGCACTTAGTTGTTTTAGTGGAAAACGCAAAAGTAAGCGGCCATTTCATTAACCCTGAAATCAAAACGTACAATTAGGGAAAATCATGCAATAATCTTTAAAGTAAGGATTGCTGCCATGTTTTTTTCCTGTTAAAGTTTTGTTACCAATAATACAAAGAGCAAAAATTTGTTTGGGTATAATAATGTTGAATAAAAGTCAAAGAAAAAAAACCGGAGTACCTTCCAATGGACAAGCTATGATTATTGGGGAGTCTTGGTTCAATTAAAAAAGTCTGATATTTAAGGCAGAAAGGCGATAACCCCGGTTTTTTAAAGAGCGTTATAATAAGAAGACGCAGCGAAGGGGTAAAACGCTGCGTCTTTTGAATAAAAAAATGATCTTTTTTTTGACAAACTTTGTAAGTAGTTGACTAACAGAGGTTGATATGTTTACAGATTTTCTCCGGATTTAAGAAACTCAATCATAAGATCTATATCAAATTCGTCAACTCCATGCTTTAGCAAGTGTTTTTTATCTTCCAGGAAAGAAGTTTCAAAGTTCCTGAAGTTTTTAAAACTTGCAACGCTCTTTTTGTAGGCCTCCAGCGCTTGTTCTTCTTCTTTCATACACCAGAGGGCATGGCCAAGATTGAGAAGGTCGTAGCGGTTTTCCGGATCCCCGGCCAGCAGTCTGTTAAGATAGTCTGCAGCTGTGTCGAATTTGCCTGTTGCAAAGGAGCACCAGGCCAGGGGTCTGCGGATTTTGTGGTTTTCAGGTGCCAGAACTTCCACTTTGAAATAGTATTGCAGTGCTTCCTCATATTGTTCCAGGTGAATCAGGCACTGCCCAATGTTGGCCTGTACTTTCATGTCTTCCGGATTTCTTTTTTCCGCCAGTCTGTAGTAGGTAAGTGCTTCATCCCAACGATTCAGGAATTTCGAACAAAATGCTATTTTTTTAGTAATCCACAACCTTTCGGTCTCGATAATCTCTGCTTTTTTGTAAAAGTCCAGTGCATTTTGAAAATCTCCTGTCTTTTCATAACAAAAAGCAATTTTTTCGAAAAGTTCGATGTCTTTTTTGTTTCGTTCCAGCAGAGAGAGGAAAATGTTCAGCGCATAAGGGTAAAACTGCTTGTCGAAATAAAACTCTGCAATGTTGCGGATGGTTTTGGAATCTGTAATAATGTTTTTAATGAAGGCCGTATTAAAGATATCGGGTTCCCACAGGAAGACGTCCTGAAATTCTTTTTTCCAGGGATGAAGCTTGAAAAAACGGTACAAATCCTGCAGATACTGGGTGTAAATACTTTTGGTGGTTGCAAAATCATTGATTAACCCTTCCGATTTTTCTATCTCTGAAACGCTATCCATTTCGGCATTGGCCATATTGAGCATCATGCCTTTTTGCTGTTCGGGGATAAGGCTCAGGTTGATGCAAAAGGAGTATTTGTCACTGTTGCACATAAAATAGGTTTTCTCAAGCTTCTCTACCAGCGGACTCAGGTCGATATTGCTGTCGGCACTTTTGAGAAAAGGTTGGATGGCCTGATTTTCGGCGTAAAAAGGGACAAACCAGTTGCTGATCTTCTGGAAAAAGGGGAAGTTTTTTAACTGAGAGAAAGCACTCATGAAAACATCCATTCCTTCCATCTGCATCTCTGTAAACTCCTGAAGCTTATCAAGTAAATCGGGAGCATCTTCAAAGACAGTTTCCCACTCCGGGTTTTTTTCCTCTCCGAATTCATCTTTAAAAATGTTTTCCAGATCCAGCTTTTCTTCAATTTTGGGCCTGAGCTTCATCATTGCAGGTAAAATCTCTTCCTGCCATTTTTTGCTCACACTTTCCGTTTCCCTTGTTTTGGTAAATTGTATGAGTATTGCTTCCAGGTTTTTCTGAATATCTCCGGTTTGAGATAGCTCAATTGTTTTTTCTTCCAGTACCGGGTATAAATAAAAACGGTCGTTGTATTTGAGGAAACACAGGAACAATCCTACCAGTGCTCTTTGCCATGTATACTGCTGCTTTGAATGAACAAAGCGAAACAGCAACAAAAACTTGTTTACATCGAAATATCTTAGCAGGCTTAGTGTAAGTGCACTTACAATGAGGCTTTTGTCATGCCAGGGGAAATGTTCTGAGTCACAGACAGCATCAAGTAGTTCTATCTCTGATTCGGTGTATTTATCAGAGAGCCAGATAATATTGAAAATCTTAACCAGGGCCTCTTCACGGGCAGGAGTGGATTGTTCTTCTGAAAGACTTACTCCCTCAAGAATAGAAGAAAGTTCTTTGTTAAAGGCAAGACTTTCAAGGTAAGCAAGGGCCTGGCTTCTTTCTGTACTTCTTGTGCGGTCAAATTGTTTTTTTTGATGGTACACATTTTCTGCGGCAATATCTGTCAGGATTTTTTCCTGAAGTTCATCAGCCAGTTCCAGCAGGTTGCGTTTCAGATAAAGATATATATTGGTCCTTTGCGGATCTTTGATTTTCCCAAAAGAGTGCCGGAGAATATTTTCGTAGGTCATAGAATGCTGGGCCAATTGATCTCCAAAATATTCCCTGCCCGATTGGGCAATAAGTTTTCTGATTTCTTCAATGGCATCCAAAACCCTTCTGTTGTGAAGACTCTTGCTGATGTTGCTGTAGGTTTTCTTTACTGAAGTACTGTCCATGATATGAAAATTCCCTAAAACGTTTAATGCTTATTACTAGCTGAAGGATGTGAGACAATGAAGTAATATTGCTTTTCAGGAGGCTCCCTTGATGCAATACAATAAACAGGGAAGTTGGGGCATTGTTTACAAAATTATTCTTTCTGCATCAAAAGGAGCTGATGCGAAGAATTTAACCACTGCCAATCCCGTACCCTCATAAGCAGCTGAAATGGATACTGTTTTAACTGCTTTCTCTTTCCATATTCCGGTTAAGCGGGATGATTCGTGTATGTGGCCGTGCAAAGTAAGCAAGGGTTGTTGGGTTTTAATAAAACTTTTGATGGCTTTGCTTCCCACATAAATATCAGCCTGGCTGTTTTCAACACTGATGCCATCCATAGCTACCCGGTCTAGTCCGGTATGGTAGGGTGGTGAGTGGAACAGGCAAATTGTGCGTTTAGGGTCAATGCTAGTGGAAAGCTCTTTAAGATCATCGCTGATGGTGATTTTGTAATCATTGTCTTCGGTCTGAAAGGTGCGAAATCCATCCTCAGGCTTTACACACCCTGCCTGCACACTATGATCAGTATCGTATCTTTCCCAGTCTTTAAGTAAAAAAGGCGTGGGGGGTACATAGGAATAGCCCATAACCTGGTGTTGACCAAAAGTTACAACCTTTCCATGGATATACTCCCACAAGCCCTTTTTCTCAAAGTTAATCAATGTTTCTTCTTCAATTTTGGGATCGTCATTTCCCATGATGACAAAAATGCGTGGATACCTGTTGCCCAATTTGTCTTTTAACTCCTGAAACCTGGAAGCCAGGTAATCTGTTACAAAGTCCGGCTTGTTTTCGCCGGCTCTGAAGCTATGCAATACGCTTGAAGGTAAAATATCGCCACCGATAAACAAGGCAGAAGGTTTTGCTTCTTCAAGAAATGCAAAGAGTTTTTCGTAGCGATTTACTTTTCCGTGCAGGTCTGATACAAATAGACAAAAGTCACTCATTTTTTTGTCAGTTTGAATGGTAGAAAAACGGGCATGCAGATATGGATGCTGCATGCCCGTTATATTGTGTTTGCTATTTACTGAAATCTTCAATCAATAATGTGTTTTCCGATAGCAGCTCATTTGAAGAGTTTGGGCTTGTTTCAATCACTTCAGAAGTTGTTGGGGTTTCAGCCTCGTAATAAATGGGGCCTTCGATACCCAGGGGCAGACCCAGCCAGATCCAGATAATAAACATGGGGATCCTTGCTATCATAAATGCCACAGCAAAGGGCAGCATCATGGAAATCAGGGTGCCAATACCTGCTGTTTTGTCATACTTCTGGGCAAATACAATTACCA
>SLPR01000010.1 GCA_007131895.1 Bacteroidales bacterium
CAACTGTGAAATTTATATGGGGGAAGTCTGCTTTTTGATATAGCACTAACCTGTGTTCTTAACCTTTAGAGCGATTAAAAAGATGCTGTCACTCTAAATACACCAATAATAAAAGCAATCATCATGGCAGCCATAAAAACCCAGAAAATGGTTGATACTGCAAGAGCGGGCAGATTTTTTTCCGCAGGGTCAGGGATGTCTTTGCGGGCCGCATTTTGGGTTCTGTAACGCCTGGGCGAAGAAGCTGCCAGAAACAAAGCAAATATCAATATTACTATTAGTATGGGCACCCACGCAAAATTATAAATCATAGGGCCCGCAGGCTCTATCCAAACAGCAGCTACCAGACCTGCCAGTATCAGTGTAAGAACAAAAGTCCAGTAACTTCCCCACGGACCTGTGTATTTAAAAACATAATAAAAGAAACTACCTACCATGAGGGCCAGTAGAATGGTGACAAAAATCTGAAGAAATAAAATCATGACTTTCTGTTTTAAGTTTACAATAGATTTACCTCAACTTTAATCAAATACCAATTAGCAACAGTGGCCAAAGATTTGCCTGGAGAGAGGTTGACATGAAACAGTCACCTCCATTCATTGAATTGTTCCCGAAAAGCATTAAAACCGGAATATTGCATTAAGCCGGGAGCTGGGTTCAGGCAATTGGTCTGGTTCCAGCAAATAGACTTTGCCGTTGTTAAGCAAGGTGTGGTTGGCGGCAAAATTAAGCAGGCATGCTTTATAATCTGGTTGTATCTCTCGTGGCTTAATGGTGTTGTTGGCCTTGTCATAAACACCCCACATTTCACCATCATTTTTTATAAACAAGGTATCAATTCTTTGGTTATAGGCTGCAGGAATAATTTTCTCTTCCTTAAACGAGGCTTTTCCATGGTAAAGTGCCTGCTCGAAAGCAGCAATATCTTCTTTCCTCTCTTTATCAAAATATTCGCCGAGTAACTCTCGTGTTTTTTCGTGCAAAAAAACCGGGTCTTCATGCTCAGGGTTACCGGATACAAACTCCCCGTAAAGATTTTTATATTCATTAACCCCTCTGTATAAAGGCACCAGGTAATCCACTGCAGCCAATACCAAAGGTCGTTTCCTGTTTTTGATATATTTCATCAATCCATTATTAATGGCTCTGAAATATTTCTGAATTTCTGTTTTTTCTTCCTCGTTTCCCTTTCCATACCCATGGTAAATCCCCTGATTGGTCGAACTCTGGCCGGTTCTAACCTGTAGGTGTTTCTCCTTAAAATCATACCCTACCACATCCTGAAGATTTTCCGGTAACAAGTCGTCAAGCTCTACTTCATCTATCTGATGAGGAAAGCCTTCATAAAATCTAACTTCTGACAAACTCAGAGCAAGAAGATAATACTTACCATCATCATTCAAATAGGGTACTGTAGGTTTAAGATAATAATGATCAGAAATATATGTATACTCCTGGAAATGTACAGGAAGTGTATAGTATTCAAATTGATCTTTGTTTCGAAAAATAACCAAACCATCTGATTGCTCGTTCCAGAAACCTGTGTCATTTACCAATCCATTTATGGGTTCAAGCAAATGCTCAATCTCCCTGTTGCCCAGTTTCCAGGATTCAAGTTCACGGGCAACTTCCTGCAACTGATTCTTCAAATTGATCTGATCTATTTTTTGATTTACTTCCTGCCCTGCCCGATGGGTGGGAATAAAAATACTGATACAATTCGGCGCATTTACCAGGGCCAGTTCTTTGAATTTATTCTCCGAAAAATAGTTCATAATTGCAAATATTTTTTTTGTTGAACGAAACAGGTTTTTGTGGTAAGTCCTGTTTACAAATAGTTGAAAAGAATATGCCAAAACACCATGATACCCAAAGGCAAAGATTCTTAATAACATGAATTCAGCAGGTTCTGTTGGCCCGGTAACCTTAACAGGTAAATCCTTTGGGGAATATCCTCTCTTTTGCCAGGGCTAAACTGTGTAGTATTTTCCACACAAAACAAAGGCGCAAGAAATATCAGTGATTGATTTTCCCCAGCGGAATTGCAGTTTCCTTTACCAAAGAGCACAGGTATTGCATTTTAAACCACTGGGGTTTGCTTTTATCCTTTGTCATTTAGAGTAGACTTAGTTTTAGCTATACCAGTTAACACAATAAGACTCTGGAGTTATTACCGGTTCTTCAATAATTCATTGAATCCAACTAAACACTCTCGCTGCAACGACTCAGGTATTCAAAATTCTATTTCGGGAATGCCGGTTTATAGTATTCCAGCAGCGATTTTTCAAAAGCTTCGTCAATGGGTTTTTCTGTGTCAAACTCCGGGGCGTTTTTAATAAAATCTGTATCGGCATCAAGGGAAACCTCTTTGGAAGTATAGCTTATTTCCTTCAGCCAGTCAATCAGCAGTATAACTTTTTTGCTCCAGGGTCTCCAGTTGCTGGTGTCCACAATAAGATATATCAGTTGCCAGTCGGAATCATCAGCAATAAGGTCTTCCACGTGACCTAACACCCCATCCTTTGCATGAATGTGGTATCCTTTCAACTCTTTAAAACTTCTGAGGCTTGAGTCCATATCTTTTTCACTGATTTCTTGTGTGGGGACATTCAGAGGTCGCGCGGGGTAATACATTCCCGAATTCACAGGAGGCACATAGCCCGCATCCCAATAGGTAGCAAAACCATAATGTTTTAATACTTCTTTTTCATATTCGCGGGAGATTGTGGGTATATCTTCCGGTACAGGACTGTTTTCAATCTTTTCATTTGTTAAATCAAGACGTAAGAGTTTACTATCCCACAAGGGAGCTTTTACAACCTCAATGGGAAGTAATATTCTTTTGTCTTTAAAGAAAGTTCCAAAGTCTGCTTCCAGGTACCTTATTTTCCATGTTTCTTCATCAAAAAGAAAATCTTTGAATTTTCCTTTTTCACCGTCTTTCGTCTCAATTTTAAATCCTTTAAAATTCTCTAAGCTAAGTTTCATATTTGAGGTGTTTAAATGTTAAACCAAATACTTTTCGCAAATCCCTTACCCCGGGTAATCTTCAATATCGGGCTCATCAAAGTCCGTAATAACAATATACTGTACCCTCTTAATCTGAGAGAATATCCCACACTTCACTGTTCCATAGTGTCCTTTTAATACAACATAACAGGAATATCAAACTTTTCTGAAAACCTCTTGAGGTTATTATCGGCAAACAGATAAGGTGAAAAATGGGATTTCTCGTTTTTGGGAAAAATAACCATGTCGGGGCATTTATGCCTGCAAATATTTTCAAATGCAATGCCTGATTCATCAATACGTACAACCTCCGAAGCATCAGAGTTTAATTTTTCATTGTAGGGCATAAGCGCTTGTTTCCACTCTTCAAGTTGCTGCTTTTGAAGGGGATTGCGTTCCAGTTGAACCACGGCAGAGGTATAAACCTTTTCAAACAAGGGATTAATCCATTGAAAAAGTGTTTTTAGTTTTTGGTTTGCCGGGCTGGTTAAATCTGTAACTAAACAGCATTTGGCGGGTTTTGCAAATTTTTTGCCTGGAGGAACAATCAATATCTTTGCATCTGTTTTACACAAAATAGTTAATAAATCTTCAAGACTATCTGCCATTGAATGTGAAGGGGTGGTTCCGGTAATGACCAAAATATTATTGTGTTTCCCGATTTTTTCTATAATAGCTGAATCAGGATCTGCAATCTCGACAGTTGGGTTTATCCTCAGAGGATAATTCAATCTTGACCCCTCCCTGCTCAGCAATTTGTCAATTCTCGCCCCGGTAATTTCTTTTTCCCTGAAAAGAATCTCCTCGTGAGATAACTTTTCTCCGGGAGTAATACTTTGTGAATCAGAGACAGGGCTGTAGGTGCCGTGAACAATCACAGGGTCGTAGTAATGAAGAATATCAACCCTTGTTTCTGTATGTTTTCCAATATTTAACCCATAGGGAATAATGCTCTTTTCTGTTTCTGTAATGTCGCTTATAATTATAGTTCTCATGTTATTTTAGCGTGATGCTTTTTTTAATACTTATTGATATCTCAAAACAGAATTAACGCTATTAAAAGCTTCTCATAAATTCTGTTTTCCTATGATAAATGTAAGTCTACAATACCATGCCATGATACTGGCTTTTTATTTTCATCTACTTAAAGGCCACAAGAGCATCTTCGTACTTTACTATGTCACTCTCAATATAATATTCCCTTCATCAGCCACTTACAAGCCCAGCCTTATTAAGCCATAGATTTTCATACTATGATAATTCTTGTAAAATATATTTTTTTTGAAGAACCTCTTTTGCTCATGTTGAGGAATTTGTTCTACATTCTTACTTTTTCTTATTAGCAAACAGGGATAGATTCATGCGAGACTTCCCGCTATAAAAGATTACAAAAATGAAACTATAAAAATTTGTCATGTATGCGGAACTCATGAATGGACAATTACGCATTACGGAATACGTAGTTTATTACCTGAAAACCTTGAAGTAATAGCTGGACCAGGCTGTCCAGTTTGTATATTACCTGCTTCAGAAGTTGATGCTGCGATAAATCTAGCAAAAAATGGTCTAGTTGTTACATGTTTTGGTGATGTTTTAAGAGTTCCTGGCTCATACAAATCATTATTAGATGCCAAAGCTCAGGGTGCTGATGTTAGAATTGTTTACAGCATAAGTGATGCCTCCAAAATGGCTTACAAAGAACCTGAAAAAGAATTTGTTTTTTTTGCTGTAGGTTTTGAAACAACTGCACCATCTACTGCTATTGAAATTAACAAAAGTAATTTAAAAAATCTTAGTTTCCTCAATTCACATAGAACTGTTCCTCCTGCAATGGAATTATTAGCAAAAATGTCCGATTTAGAGTTAAATGGTTTTATTGCCCCAGGCCACGTTAGCACAATAATTGGTATGGAACCCTACAAAGTCTTTCCTGAAAAATATAATCTGCCTACAATTGTAGCTGGATTTGAACCTTTAGACATTTTATTTGC
>SLPR01000464.1 GCA_007131895.1 Bacteroidales bacterium
TCCCCATAGATATTAAGTTCGCTGGTAAAATAGTGGAATACCAGGGTAGCATTCAAATCTTCATTGGAGGCAGGTTCAATGTTGAACCACCTTAAAATACTTTTCGACTCGTCGGTGCCGTTGAGTTCACCATGGCCTCTTTCTATGAGGGTCAGCCCCATGTCTTTGCTGCTGGTAATTTCCAGTCCTATTCCGGCTATTTGGCCTGAGGGATTGTTGAGGATACGTAAAGTACGGATTACTCCGCTGGTACCGTATACCCTTGATGAAATATTTTCACCTTCTTTTTCCTGCAATTCGGCATTTTCTCCCAAAGTAATTTCATATCCGCTCAAATCCAGCTGGCCGGTGCTCATTTTAAGCAAGCCATTGACATAAATACTGCCTGAAAGCTTTACATTGCTGATATTGTTTATTACCAGGTTGTCAAATGTCATGGCCGGAAGATATTGTCGATCGCTTCCGGAGAGTTTTACATACCCTTTGCCGGTGATACTGCCTGTTCCGGTCGATTCATTGCCACCAAGTAGTTTCCCTGTAATGACAATAGCTGCATCTTCATGCTCAAGGTTAAGACTGGCATTGTCTTCTATTGAAAGTTCATTGATGACAATTTGTTGAGAAATCACTGGCTGATTAGGGGTTCCCCCGGGTATTACTATCATATCCAAATTCGCAGGAACTCCTTCCGGTGTCCAGTTTTCAGGATTCGTCCATGCATTATCTTTGCTGCCGTTCCAGTATTTTTCCGTTTTGGCAGAATTGGTTTCCTCTCTGAAGGCCGGAAATCCGTAATTTACGTTGGTCTCTGTTTTCCAGATGGTGTAAAAGTCCCAGTCCTGATAACTTTGCGCATTTTGCATTTGTCCAGTAGTGAGGCCGATAGCACCCAAAGAGTTTAGGTCAGAAGGATTGTTATCTGTATTCCAGTAAGAGTTGATAATAACTCCCATGTTTCTGCCCAACCCCAGATTACCAATAAACCCGCCTGTATTCGATGAATTATCGGCATAAACCCCGGAAGTGGAGTAAGAGTTGATAACGATACCTCGCAAATCAACACATCCGGCCAAACCACCCACATATGAAACCTCTGCATCATTAATGGTAACGTCGCCCATGGCGTAGCTATGCGAAATCATTCCTTTCTGGTTGCATCCTACCAGGCCGCCAAACTTAATTTTCCCGGCAGAGTATTCCGAACGAAGCAAAACACTTACATCAGCACTGCATTGAAAAATCACTGGCCTGAAACCTTCTGCGGCAAGTGATGTTTCCATAAAACTATTGTTGGAACCTACAAGACCTCCGGTGGCAGCATCACCCCTTACATACCCCATCGCAACAGAACAGTTTTCAATGCGGGTATTCTGATTTCCCGTTACTCTTCCCACCAAAGCACCTGTTCCACGTCCTCCTATTACTATAACATTATCAAGTACAATATTTTTCAGGATTGTCGCTCCATTCCCTTTTTCTCCTATATGACCAAAAAGACCAACATTATTAATACCTGGTTGCACAATGGTCAGGTTGCTAATGCTAAAACCATTGCCATTGTATTGCCCGGTAAAATTATTACCCACCTCATTATTATGTCTGTTTCCTCCAATGGGAATCCAATAGTTACCCATGTTGAAAGGAACAACATTGAGGTCGATATCTGCAATCTGAAGAAAATGTTTGTCCAAATGGTTTCTTACTTCATTCAATTGCTGAGCAGTTGCTACCAGAAAGGGGTCTTCTGAAGTACCGTTTCCTCCGGCAAAATCAACTGCCTGTAAACTAAAGATACTTATCAGTATAAGGGCGAGTGTTATGTATATCTTTTTCATGACTTTGGCTTTTATGTGGTGAACGGTGGGTGCCGTGTTGGAACCTTTTTTTGATATTACAAATTTGGCAATCTAAAACACTGCAAACAACCGTGTTAACCCCCTAAATAAAAGGCAAAAAGCAAGTATAATTGCGCATCCAAAAACAGTCGTTTTGTATTACAGGTCAACAGGTAGCTTATGAAAAAATGTTTTCTATATAATTTGAAAACAGACAACTATCCTCAACCGTATTTTAGGGTAAAACCCTTGCAGTAGAATTCTTTATTTATATATCTTTGCCTGAATGAATGGCTGAGTGAAGGGAAGATGCAATAATTTGATTTGATTTTAAACACCAGGCAATAATCATGTGTTTACATAGTTTGTTAATGAAAACCCTGCAAAAATTGAATATTATGACATTGAAAAAACTATTTTTCAGCGCTTTTATCAGTTTGATAATTTTCAGCTGCGCCCTTGCCGACAAAGGGATGGATGGTTACAGGATAGATATAAGAGTGCAAGGCATACAGGACACTGTGGCTTTTATGGCCTATCATTTTGGCAACCGGCAATATGTGCTCGATACTGTAAGGGTTGACCATCAGGGCAGGTTTTATTTCGAAGGAGAAGAATCCCTTGATAAAGGAATGTACATGGTGGTATTGCCGGGCCAGGTATATTTTGAGATCCTGGTAGATCATAATCAGCATTTTGGCGTGGAGACGGTAATGAATGAATTTATTACCACCATGCAATTTGAGGGTTCACCACAGAATGAAGCCTTCTACGAATATATGCAATTCATCAGGCAGCAGGGAGAGCAAAGTGGCCCCTTGCGCGCCGAATTGCAGGAAGCCGGCCTCACAGAAGAAAGAAGAGAACAAATACGCTCTGAACTGGCTGTGCTTGACGAAAGCGTAAAAAATGAGCAAAACAGAATCATAGAAATGTTTCCTGATGGCCTTTTCAGCAAAATTCTGCTGGCCCAGCAAGAGCCTCCCATGCCCGAAGCACCAGCGAAGGAGGACGGAACGCCAGACCATGAACTTATGTATCACTTGTATAAAAAAGCTTTCTGGGAAAACATAGATTTTGCGGATGACCGATTGTTGAGAACACCCATTTTTCATGCAAAGCTCAACCAGTACTTTACCCGGGTGGTGATGCAAATGCCCGATAGTATAATCGCAGAGGCCGATCGCATTGTGGAGAAATCACGTGCCCATGACGAAGTATTCAAATACACTGTTTTCTACCTTACCGATACCTTTGGACGGTCTCAAATCATGGGAATGGATGCGGTGTTTGTGCACATGGTGGAGAATTATTACATGACAGGGCAGGCTCACTGGGTAAATGAAGAACAGTTGCAGAAGATTTCTGAACGTGCCATGGCTCTCAAGCCACTTCTTATCAATAAAGTTGCCCCCGATATTAATATGTTTAAGCCCGACAACTCAAGACTTAGCTTGCACAATGTGGATGCGAAATTTACAGTGGTCTATTTCTGGGACTCTGAATGCGGACACTGCAAGCGACAAACACCCGTGCTGAAAGATTTCTATCAGCGTATGAATCCAAGAGGTGTGGAAATTTTTGCTGTCAACACCGAAGCTGACAGAAACAAATGGCTTTCTTATGTGGAGAAAAACAACCTGGAGTGGATCAATGTGAATGACCCTGCCAATCGCTCAGGTTTTCGCGATAAATATGATATATGGGCCACACCCTTGATTTTTTTGCTGGATGAAGACAAGCGGATTATCGCCAAGCGAATTACCATAGATCAAATGGAAGAGATCATTAACATGGAGTTTCAGCGCAGGAATTGATCAAATCCATTTCAATTTTGAATCATAAACAACGACTCCGTTGCTCCGGAAATACCGGTACAACGGAGTCTTTCTGTTTAAAACACTGTGATGCAGGGCTTTATTGGCCAACAAACAGGTATATTTGTTACATATGCTCTTTCCTGAGCAAATCCATAATGGTTTTTACGGGATTAAAGGTAGCCAGCGGAACTTCCACAAACAGGGTAATCCAGTTGGCCATAGCACCATTCCATAATCCGGGTAGTTCCTGTGCCTTCAGGTCTCTGCCATCCTTGCTCTTCTGACTTATGAACCCTGTACTTGGATCGACATATTTCAGCAGGTCGAAAGCCTCTCCCCTGTAGTCTTTTAACCCGCATACCAAATCAACAGGATTAAAGTGTGTCGCTTTTTCAAAAATCTCTTTTTGATGGGGATCAGCATGATTCACCTGGGAAGATTCAACAATTTGTAAGGAGCGGGTTTTGTCATTGGGGTTTTCGACCCAGAAAGGTCCGCCACCAGGTTCCCCCACATTTTTCACCATGCCGCAAATCCTTACAGGTCTGTTGAGCAGATTTTTCATCACAGGAATACCTTCGGCTCTGCCTTCAGGGAGCAATTTGGGGTCAATAAACAGTTTCTCAATCGCAAAACTACGCATCTCTGCATATTCAACCAGGCTCATAGTGCCGTCGTCAATGGCTTTGAGTGCCCCGTGAATTTTCTCCAGCAACTGAATCAGCATTCCTCCCAGTGCCTTTTTATACCGGTAGGTTTGATCTTTCAAAGAATCAGGTACCACATTGTCAATATTCTTGATAAAAACAACATCTTCTTTTATTTCATTCAGGTTTTGAATCAGTGCACCATGGCCTCCCGGCCTAAAGAGCAAACTATTGTCTGATTCCCTGAAAGGTTTGTTTTCCAAATCAACTGCCAGTGTATCTGTTGAAGGTTTCTGAACTGAGAACTTGATTTCAAACCGATAACCAAAGTTTCCTTCATACACTTTAAGTATATCTCCAACATGGTTTACAAAGCGGCCTCTGTGTTCGGAAGAAACCGTAAAATGCAATTTTACTGTGCCTTCGTTGTCGCATGCATACTGAGCACCTTCCACCAGGTGTTCTTCCACGGGAGTTCGAATGCTGTCTTCGTATCGGTGAAATTTAAGCAGCCCTTTGGGAAGCATGGCATAGCCAAGTCCATCATCATCCAAAAGCGTATTCAGCAGAGGAAGGTAATCCCCTTTTTCCACAAGCTCATCAGCATTCATTCCCATATCATTAATCAGTGCAGACAAATCTTTCCAGAAAGCA
>SLPR01000346.1 GCA_007131895.1 Bacteroidales bacterium
TCGTAATGTGTTTTGCCGTTGGACTGATTTACGCAGAAGATACTACTGCTGTGGAAGGTAACTGGAAGGTTTCTGGCTTTTTCCAGCAAAACCTTAACCAGGTAAGTTTTACCAACTGGGCCGCCGGAGGTGAAAATTCTTTTTCTTCAACAAGCAACGCCAGAATTAATGCAAAGTATGCAGAGGGCATCATTAGTTGGGAGAGTTACCTTGATATGTCCTACGGTATTGTTAAGCTGGAGGATACCCCTATGAGAAAAAATACCGATATGATAGATTTGTTTTCAAAGTTTGGCAGAGAGATTAACGAACGTTTAAATTATTCAGCTATTTTTAATTTTCAGTCGCAATTTGATAAAGGTTACAAACCATCAGAACCGGATGAGGTCGTTTCACGATTTATGGCTCCGGGTTATCTTACCGTGGCCATTGGTCTGGATTACAAACCCGTTGAGTTTCTCTCTATATTTCTTTCTCCTGCCACAGGTAAATTTACATTTGTTCTGGACGATGAGCTTGCAGCCCTGGGAGCTTATGGCGTTGATGAAGGGAAGAATGTTAATCCCGAATTTGGAGCTTTGCTTCGCATAGAGTTTGAAAAGGAGGTAGTTACCAATGTAAATGTCAATTCAAGAATCATTTTGTTTAATAACTACACCGATTCCGATGTCAGCAACAGGAAAAATACAGATGTTGACTGGATAGTAGGCGTAAACATGCCTGTAAATAAATATATTACTGCTACAATAGGTCTGCACTTATTGTACGACCACGACATAAAAATTGAAAAAGACAGAATGGAAGATGGTGAACCGGTTGTAGGACCCACGACCCAGTTTAAGCAGCAATTTGGAATGGGATTGGTTTATAACTTTTAGAGTTTTGTCTGATGAGATGCGGAGTTCCTTCAGAATAAATTTTTGGAGATTGGCCGCTATTTTAATCGCTTTTTCAAGGCACTTGAAAATGCATTAAACAAATGAAAGGGCCGCTGAGAAAATCCTAAGATTTTCAGCGACCCTTTTCCTTGAGTTGTTACAAGAAGATGCTATTTTATAAACAGCATTTCCCTGTACTTGGGTAAGGTCCACATTTCATCGTCAACAAGTATCTCTACCTTATCAACGTGGTATCGTATATCGTCAAAAAAGGGCTTGACCTGATTGCAGTAAAAAACAGATCTGCCATGAGCTTCCTCAATTGCATTGGCTTCCTTCCTCTTTTCAATCATATCTTTTACATCTTTGCGAATGGCAGAAATATGTTCAGAGATTTTACCTATAATATAAATCTGCAGTTCGGCCTGTTGCTTGAATTGTTCCTCAGAAAGGATTTCTTTGAGTCCTTTTACATTGTCTACCAGCAATTTCTGATATCTGATGGCTGTAGGGATAATGTGATTGCCGGCCAGGTCACCCAAAACTCTGGATTCAATTTGTATAACCTTCGCGTAGTTTTCATGTCTGATTTCCCAGCGGGCTTCCAGTTCTTTTTCCGAAAAAATGTTGTTTTCTATGAAAAGTTTTTTGGTTTTCTCTGAAACGTATGCTTCAAGGGCTTCGGGTGTATTTTTCAGGTTAGATAATCCCCGCTTTTGAGCTTCTTTCACCCATTCATCACTATAACCATTGCCTTCAAAAAGGATGGACTTGGATTGCTTAATGTAAGTTCTGAGCAGTTTGAATATGGCTTCATCTTTTTCTTCTCCTTTTTCCATGGCTTTCTCAAGCTCTCCTCTGAACTCCTTGAGTTGATTAGCAACGATTGCATTCAGGGCAATCATTGCCGGACCGCAGTTGGCAGCTGATCCTACGGCTCTGAATTCAAACTTATTGCCTGTAAAAGCCATAGGGGAAGTCCTGTTACGGTCTGTGTTATCGAGAATAATCTGTGGTATTTTTCCGATATTCAATTTCAATTCGGTCTTTTCTTCCGGTGTCATTTTTCGGTCTTTTACCTTTTT
Source organism: Bacteroidales bacterium (assembly GCA_007131895.1). Lineage (GTDB taxonomy): Bacteria > Bacteroidota > Bacteroidia > Bacteroidales > UBA7960 > SKVR01. The sequence goes on from SLPR01000346.1 coordinate 1,964, forward strand.
CTCGATTTCATCAAGTACTTTGGTTAGCTGAGAGCCAATAAAAACGGAAATAATGGCCGGAGGTGCTTCATTGGCCCCCAGGCGGTGGTCGTTGCCCGCTGAGGCTATTACAGCCCTCAGCAGATCTGCATGTGTATGAACAGCCTTGATGAAGTTGACGAAAAACGTAAGGAACAGCAGGTTGGTTTTGGGTGTATGGCCGGGACTGAGCAGGTTTTTACCCGTGTTGGTGGCCAGTGACCAGTTGTTGTGTTTGCCGCTTCCGTTTACCCCGGCAAAAGGTTTTTCGTGGAAAAGAATTCTGAATTTGTGTTTACGGGCAACTTTTTCCATTACCACCATAACCAATTGGTTGTGGTCAATAGCAATATTGGCCTCCTCGTATACCGGTGCCAGTTCAAACTGGTTGGGGGCTACCTCATTATGTCTTGTTTTTACGGGGATGCCCAGCTTCCAGGCTTCATATTCAAACTCTTTCATGAATTCCATGGCCCGGGGTGCGATAGCACCAAAGTAATGGTCTTCCAGCTGCTGACCTTTGGCAGGCGCATGTCCGAGAAGGGTTCGGCCGGTCATGGTCAAATCAGGACGTGCAGAATACAACGCCTCGTCAACCAGAAAATATTCCTGCTCCCAGCCAAGGGTAGCTATCACCCTGGTAATGCTGCGATCGAAAAGCTGACACACTTCAGTGGCTTCCTTGTCAATCAGGGAGAGGGTTTTTAACAAAGGGGTTTTGAAGTCAAGAGCTTCTCCGGTGTACGCGACAAAAATCGTAGGAATACACAGGGTTTTATCCATTATAAAGGCAGGAGAGGAGGGATCCCATGCCGAATACCCACGGGCCTCAAATGTATTACGCAAGCCACCACTGGGAAGGCTGCTGGCATCGGGCTCCTGCTGAACCAAATTGTTGCCGTTAAATTGTTCAACACTTCGGTTGTCTGTGGATGGACTGAAAAATGCATCGTGTTTTTCTGCTGTGGCACCATTCAAAGGTAAAAACCAATGTGTATAGTGAGTGGCTCCTTTACTGATACTCCATGCCCGCATGGCCGAAGCGACCTGGTCTGCAATCTTTTTATCAATTTTTTCTGACTTTTCAATGTTTTCTGTTATACTCCGGTATACATCATCCGGAAGATACTCCCGCATGGCCCTGTCATTGAATACATTTATGCCAAAGTATTCCGATACTTTAGAAGGAAATTCCTTGCTCGTTTCAGGCCTGTGACTCAGTGCTTCTTTTAAGGCTGTAAATCTTCTGTTGCTCATAGTAAGATTAGTTGCTGGTTAATAAAAAGAGAATATTAGATTGCGAAGATACAAAAAAAGGGGGTGTTGTAATAAAAAGTGATAAAAAAAATACCGACGAGACGAAAAAAGGGGGGTATGTTTATTTAAGATTGTATTTTGTGCAGTCAATTTATTTTAAAAATTCTTGCGAAATCAGAATATGTTTATCCTTTTGAAAATACGGTACCGGTTTATTTCCTGGCAAAAGATTCAGTAGTATTCCTGATATTATTCACTTTGCAAATGCTTAACTTTGTACTTTAAGTAAGGTCGGTTATTGTAATTGATTTTTTTCAACATGCTGGCATTGTAAAACTTTTGTTGAATTTTGCGTTAAGATTTCACCTCAATTGGTTTTATGATGCAGGAAGAGCGTTTTAAAGAGGATTTACTATCCGGGCAACATTTATCCCTTTTTTGCGTAAAGTATAATACATCAATAAAAAGCACCTGAAACAACACAGTTGAAAGCAAGTACAGCAATAATTTTGGTAATGATATGGCTGGCAATTGCCGGCAATGTCTTAATGGGCCAGGGCAGGCAACCTGTAGAAAAGGAGCCGCCCACAACCCGTATACTGTTTATTTTCGATGCTTCTCAAAGTATGTTTGCGCGCTGGCAAAGCGATATGCGCATCAATATTGCCCGCAATCTTCTCATAGAACTGCTCGACAGCCTGGAGAACACCCCCAATACGCAGCTTGCCCTTAGGGTCTATGGTCATCAAAAACGTTTCCCGCCTCAGGATTGCGACGACTCAAAGCTTGAAATTCCCTTTGCAGACAATAATGTTTTCAGGATCAAACAACGATTACGAAGTATAACACCAAGGGGCACAACTCCCATTGCCATGTCACTGGAAAGAGCTCAGCATGACTTTCCCCCCTGCGACAACTGCAGGAATATCATCGTTCTGATAACTGATGGAATTGAGGAGTGTGGGGGAGACCCATGTGCTGTATCCAGGGAGTTGCAAAAAAAAGGGATTGTCTTGAAACCTTTTGTTATTGGGATAGGCCGCGATTTCAGAGCCGACTTTGAATGTGTTGGACAATACTTTGATGCCACGAGTGAGATCGAGTTCAGGCAAAGTCTCAATATTATAATTTCCCAGGCGCTGGATAATACCACTGCCCAAATCAACCTGCTTGATATCCACGGGCTTCCCACTGAGACCAATGTTCCTGTTACACTTTACGATAATATTAGTGGCAAAATCCTTGAAAACTTTGTTCACACCCTGAATCACAGGGGTAATCCTGATACATTGTATTATCTGGATCCCTTGCTTTCTTATGATGTGAAAGTACATACCATGCCACCTGTTGCCGTGCAAAACATTAAAGTAAATCCCGGCAAACATAATATAATACCTGTGGATGCCCCGCAGGGAAGCCTAACCCTATTGGTAGGTGGTACAACACAAATTGCTTACAGGGCAATTGTAAGAAAGAAGGGCGAAATGGAAACGCTCACTACCCAGGCTTTTGGAAATACAGAGAAATACCTTGTGGGTGATTACGATCTTGAAGTTTTGTCATTGCCTCGAATTCACGTAAAAAATGTAAACATCAAGCAAAGTCATAATACCAACGTAGAGGTTCCACAACCCGGTATCGCGGTAATAAGGCTCCCCGCCCAGGGATACGCGAAAATATTGCATGAAGAGGGAAACATACTCAAAGTAATACA
>SLPR01000544.1 GCA_007131895.1 Bacteroidales bacterium
ACATATTGGGTAACGTATTTAAATAAAACTAGCAAAAAGTACATTATTAAAACCAGGTTGTCGTTTTGATGGATTTTTTTCTTTGCCTATGTAGCAATTTGCAAACAATCCCTACCGGGTTTCTGCTCAGATGTTGCGAAACCCTTTCGGATATAAACTCTTTATTCTGTCCACTTTAACCGGTCTTCGTGTGAATATTGCCACGGAGCCCCATTGTTTTCCATATTGGAAAACATGGCATTGAGTTCTGCACCTGCCTTTGATTCTTCCATCACAAGGTAACGGCGCAAATCTACAATAAATGCAGGATGGTCAATATTCAGAGGACATTCCTGCGCACATGCCATACAGGTGGTACAAGCCCAGATTTCCTCTTCTTTTATATAATCCCGGATCAACATTTTTCCGTCATTATGGTCCTTGTTTTTTCTCAAACCTGGTCCTTTTTCGTTCATCCTTCTCCTGATATCCACATACAATTTACGGGGCGAAAGCTCCTTGCCTGTGATATTGGCAGGGCAAACGGCGGTGCATCTGCCACACTGGGTACAGGCAAGAGAATCAATATAGTTCTTCCAGGAAATATCCTCTACATCGGCCACTCCAAATCTCTCCGGAGCTGCATTCTCCGGAGCTGCAGCAAAGGCAGTATCGGGGTTCATCATCAACTTTACCTCTTCCTGGATCTTTTCCATGTTGGAAAGCTGACCCAAAGGTTCGGTGCGACTCAGAAAAACATTGGGTATCGATACAAAAATATGGAAATGCTTGGAGTAAGGAAGAATATTAGCAAATACAAAAACCAGGAGAATATGAGCCCACCAGTTGCCTTTATAGACCATATATGCACCTTCTGCCGAAACACCAGAAAACAAAGGAGCCAAAAGTGAACTTACCGGAAACGCCCCTGCCAGGGATTCGGGCTGTGACACCAGGTAAAAAATGTTCTTACCCATGAGAGTAACCATAAGGACAAAAATCAAGCCCAGCGCAATGTAGGCATCGTAATGATTTTTGGGCTTCAGTTCTTTACCGTCCAGACGCTTTACGTGCAATACAACCCTCCTTACCAGGAAAATCACTACAAAAGCAGCCACTACCCATGCAAAAACATCAGCGGCTCCCACCATAAAACTATGAAAAAAGCCAAGAAAAGCCAGCGACTTACTCCCTCCGAATACACCATCGATAACCATTTCAAGGTTAACAAACTGGATGGTAAGAAAGCCCCAGAATACCATGGCATGCAAAAATCCCGACAAAGGAAAACGAAAAATCTTGTCCTGCAAAAACGCAGTCTGAAGAGTCATTACCATACGTTTTCCTATATCACGAACAGGATAGGCTGGTTTTGTAATGCGGAAAAAAGCAATGATTTTGCTCAGGGTAAAAGCAAATACCCCAAGCGCAACAAGGAGTATAAGAGTGAAGACAATTTGCTCCATAAAAGGGATTTTAATGTGTTTCGGGTAAAAGTAGCGGCTTACCATAACCAGAAGTAACCGATTGCAGCATAAGCAAAAAACAAAAATACATTAAAATCCGTGCTATTTAAAGGAAAAAATTTTGTTTAGTCTAATTTAGAAACAGACTGAATAAAGGCAGGTAAAACCTCATGGGCATCGCCTACAATGCCGTAATCGGCAATTTCAAAAATGGGAGCATCCTTGTCAGAATTGATGGCAACAATGGTTTTAGAACTGCTTACTCCGGCAAGATGCTGCACTGCTCCTGATATGCCCACTGCGATGTAAAGATCTGGAGCGATGGTTTTGCCGGTTTGCCCCACGTGCTCTTCATGTGGCCTCCAACCTTCATCAGAAACGGGTTTTGAACAGGCTGTGGCACCTTTTAACAGGGATGCAAGTTCCTCTATAGGTTTCCACTTGTCGGCCCCTTTCATTCCCCGTCCGCCGGATACCACAATGGAAGATTCAGTTAGCAGGTTGTCTGCATCCATTTTGCTTACATCTACAATCTCAGCTTTGGGAGCAGAAACCTGTGATGAAAACTCTTCCCATTCACTTTCAACCGGCTTTTCCTTTACTTCACAGGCATTGCTGTTGAGACTCAGGATTTTTGATTTTGTTAGAATTTGTGAGTGCGCAAAAGCTTTCCCATTGAATATTTTCTTTTTCACCACAAAAGGGTCCAATGACTCAGGCAAATCCACAACCCCGGCAACCAGACCTGCTTTCAATCTTACAGAAAGCCGGGGAGCTATGGCTTTGCCAGTAAATGAGTTGGCAAGGATCAGAATCTCACCCGATTCCTTTTCGAATATTTCTGCAAGCAGTTGAGTATAAACCTGATTTTCAAGCGTAGCAGCTTCAGGGTTGCTGCAGTGAATAATTTTGGATGCTCCAAAGCGGGAAAGGCTTTCCAGCTCTTCGCGGGAAATATCCCCCACTCCGACAGCAGTAACTTTTTGTGATGTTTTTTCAGCAAGTTGCGAAGCATAGGAAACAAGTTCGCGTGACTGCTTTTTCAGTTTCCCTTCCAGATGTTCAATATAAACTATGATGGACATTTTTCGAATAATTATATTTTAACTTGTATGTTTTACATTTACCAGCCCTTTAGGAGTCTCAAATCACTTTGGCTTCTCTCCTGAGGGCATCAGCAAGCTGGTCTGTTTCATCAGGCTGGAAAAACCTGCATGACCCCTTGGGTTCCGGATATTCGTATACCATGGTATGGATGTATGATTCTCCGGATTCTCCCTGCACTACTTTTAGTGGTTTGGTACGTGCCGACATAACCCCTCTCATGGATGGAATCCGCGGATCAATGGCAATCCCTTTCTGGCCAATGGCCACAAAGGGAGTGGATATGCGCAGGGTTTCCTTGCCGGTTTCCTGCTCTCTTTTCACTACAAAGCCTTCATCCTTCAGTTCAATGGCCGATACCGATGAAACCGAATACAGGTCAAGGATTTCTGCCAGCATCCCTCCTACTGCCGAACTGTTATAATCGCTGGACTCAATACCACATAAAACAAGATCATACTCAAGTTCTTTCAATGCAGCAGCAAGATGTGAAGCTGTGGAATAACTATCAGAAGAAACAGCATCTACCCTGATGGCTTCATCTGCGCCCATAGCCAAAGCTTTGCGTAATGTGGGTTCGGTAGTAGCATCTCCCACATGGATAACCGATATTTTTGTAATTTTCCCTCCGGAGGCCTCCTTCATATCAATTGCCCGGGTAAGGGTAAGGTCGTCCCAGGGATTGATTACCCATTTTACTCCCTGTGAATCCAGTTGTGTTAATTCTTTATTGAACCTGATTTTGGTAGTTGTGTCAGGTACATGGCTTATACAAACAACAATATGCATGATTTCTTTGGTTTTGATTTTTTTCGGTTTGTCTTTCTCTTATCAAAGATAAAAGAATTTTATTCTTAGACAATAGATAAATACGGCTTTTAAAGAATAATAACTATCCTATGGTTCATATTAAAGGTCGATTGTTGCAGTGTACTTCGCGGGTATGAATTTATGGGGTTGCTTCGTATCCCAAACAACATTTTTCTTACCTTTAACCAACTTAATTCCATCGACATGCTGAATCCTGTAAAGAAAATTGCTGCTGTTCACGACCTTTCTGGCATTGGGAGGGTTTCATTAACTACTGTCATCCCTATACTTTCTTCCATGGGAGTGCAGGTTTGCCCCTTGCCCACTGCGGTGTTATCATCTCACACACAATATCCTGATTTTTATAAAGTTGACCTCACCAGTCATCTCAAACCTTTTATTGAGCATTGGAAACAGCTGCAATTACAGTTTGACGCCATATACAGCGGTTATCTTGCCTCAGCTGCCCAGGTGGAAATCGTGGAATACCTCATCGATACTTTTTACAAAGAGGGCATGCTGGTGGTGATAGATCCTGTGATGGGCGACAATGGCAGGCGTTATGCATCCCTGGGTATTGACCTGGTAACAGAGATGAAAAGGCTGATCAAAAAAGCCGATATCATTACTCCCAACATGACGGAAGCGGCTCTTTTACTGGATGAAGAATATCGGGAAGAAATCGATACAGGGACTATCAAAGAATGGCTCACAAGGCTTTCACAAAAGGGTCCATCTACGGTAGTTATTACCAGCGTGCCAGAACACCCCAGAAACAAAATCACCTCAGTAATTGCCTATCAAAGCAAAACTAACCGGTTCTGGAAAGTATCCTGTCACTACCTTCCTGCCAATTATCCCGGAACGGGAGATTCGTTTACCAGCGTGCTTACGGGGGCTCTGCTACAAGGAGACAGCCTTCCCATTGCCCTGGATCGTGCCGTGCAGTTTATTTCCTTCGGGGTAAGGTCTACTTTTGGCCACTCATATGATACCAGGGAAGGGATCATCCTTGAACGAATCCTGAAAAACCTGGATAACCCGGTAGTAATGGGGACTTATGAATTGATGGAGTAGGTTGTACAGAGACTGGAGAAAAGTGGAAAGTGAAAAGAGAAAAGAGACGAGAGAACATGAACAGGGAGAAGAAATTCATTATTCATCATTCATAATTCTTCACTATTCACTCATCACTCATTAGATTTATCGCCCTATAAACACCTGATAACCTGACAAATATCCCACAAAATACTGTTTTGGCAATTTTTAACTAGCTTATGGATAGAGAAATGATCTACTTTTGTACCCGTGTTTGAAACACGACTCTTTGACAAAGATGTTTATAAAGAAGAGCGGAGAGAACAGGCTCCATGATGCTCTGGCAACCCACCCTCCCGGGGGAAGGTGCCAAAACCTGCCTTAATTAAAGGATCTATAAACGAATACGAAAAAAATGCTTTCTACCTTTCTTTCTTTTTGCTTTTGTACCAGCTCAGGTCTTTTCCTGACTTTTGATGCTGTTGCCGTTTCCCTGAATACTTTCCTTTTCAAGGTGCACATGGCTATGCCCATGCCCGGTTGCTGCTGGG